>NZ_JBQCGW010000031.1:0-42130 GCF_051955275.1 Pseudobacter sp.
AAGGAAGCGGCGGTATTACAATAAACAGTGGTGTTTTCTGTACGTGCTATCACTTGCATGATCATTCGTTTTTATGAACATAAAATTGAATGATAATTATGATTGTGAAGGGGTATGAACACGACGAAAGCTGGTCATTTTGCGACAAGCTGGAGCACAGGTTGCTGCGATTGCCAGTGTGCCCGTCCGGGTGGCGGCCCGGGTGAGTTAGAAATGCGGGAAAATCACTCACACCACTGGTGCGCAGAATCCGCATTGACTACAACCTTTTTAATACATTGCCCAGCACTACTAATGAGCAAATCATTGTCAGGCAAATCATGGGGTAACCTGGTACAAGATCTTCCTTCAGGTACTACAGGTGCGGTGCAGGATCTTAGATGTAATGATGAATCAGAAGCCGTAGAGAGTTGCTTTTTCAAATATACGGAATAATTAATACGAGTGCGTATTTTTTTGATTATCACCGCACTGCGGTTATAAGTTCCAGCGTAAAACACTACTGTTCCCTCAGGTTGGTCACCATCCAGATGACCAGCAGTCCCAGCAGGCTCATTAATGCAAATGACCATTGGAGACTGAAGGCTTCCGCCACAAAACCTACCACCGGCGGCACTATCAGGAAACCGAAATAACCAACAGTGGATACGGCCGCAATTGCCGGCCCACCGCTCATTCCTTTCACTTTTCCTGCCATGGCAAACACCATCGGCACCACGCAGCTCACACCAAAGCCCACCATGATAAAACCAAGATAAGTGGTAATGGTGTAAGGAAGTAATGCGGCTATCAGCAGGCCTGAAAAAACGAGAATTCCACAATTGCGCAGCAATCCTTTCACGCCGATTGCATTGGCCACTTTGTCTCCAAGGAAACGGCCGAGCGTCATTGCCACCATATACACTGCATAACCGGCAGTAGCCACTTCTTTGGTAGTACCTACCGCTTTTTTTAAATAGATGGCGCTCCAGTCGTACATCGTGCCTTCGCAGGCCATGGCAGCAAAACAGATGAAGCCGAAGCCAAGCATCGATCTCTGTGGAAGCGCAAAACTCTGTTTTCGTTCATGCGCCGCCGGTAGTTGCTGTACAGTATCCCGGAAAAAGTAAATTGCGAGGGCAGACAAACAAATACTTACTGCTGCAAAATGCCAGTCGGGCAGTACATTGAAATTTACCAGCAACGCGCCCAACGCGGCTGCGGAAAATCCGGCGATACTCCAGATGCCATGCAGTGAGGCGATAATAGATTTGGGATACAATGCCTGAACGGCTATGGATTGTGCATTGGCGGAGATATTCATCAGGTTACGGCTGGAGCCGAAACAGAAAAGCACAGCGGCAAACTGCCAGGTTTCATTCACCAGTCCGATCAGGCACATCATGGTATTGAACATCAGGGCTCCTGCCAGCATGATATACCGGCTGCTGAAACGCCGTAGGAGAAAACCTGTAAGCGGTAGAGTGGCCATCAGTCCGGCAGGCATCGCAAAGAGCACGCCGCCTAATTCGGCCTCATTAAGGTGTAGTTTGGCCTGCAGGCTGGGAATACGCGACGCCCAGGTGGCAAAGCCGAAACCTGAGAGAAAAAAGAAAACTGCTATTGCTATTCGGGCCTTCCTGGCGGACTCGCTGACCGGAGCTTCCATCATATTTCCATCACTTTTCTGCCGCGAAGGTAGAAATTCAGCAGGAATTGGCCGTATCCGGTACACAATTACGAAGGAGAATGCTGACCACGGTGATTATTCAGCCATTTAAGGAGAATTTCTATTTCCATTTCCCGGTCAGACCTGATGATCCCGGCCAGTTTCTTGATATCCGGATTGGAACCATGCTCCATGATCAGGTTGGCCATATCGATGCCTTGCTGGTGATGATGCATCATCAACGCCACAAAATCATGATCGGCATCACCTGTGAGCTCTTCCTGCTCCGCATTGATGATAGTCTTTTCCAGTACGTTTTTCATCTCCGTATTGAAACCTGCGCTTTCAGAATGCGGCATTGGGCGGTGATTATTCAGGAAAAGCTGCAATGCAGCGATCTCTTCTTTCTGCTTCTGGCAGAGCCCGGATGCTATGCCGGTAACGGTCAGGTCCCGGCCTTCCTGAGATACAAGATCGCACATATTGATAGCCCCTGCATGATGCAGTTGCATCAGTCTTGCAAAGTAGATATCAGGTTCCCCGTGAAGGCTGGCATTGTTCATTTCCTGCATCATGTTCTGCATGGCAATCAGCAGGCTGTTTTCATTCTGTACATTGGCATTCATGGCGATGGGTTTGAAAGGATGATGTAAAAAATCATACCAATGCAGGAAAAGTCAGGAAGTGGAAATCCATCTACAGTCCCTCGAACCGGAAATAAAATACCCCGCAAAAAATCCTGCGGGGTATTGAACATATACTTGCAGGGATTGAACTGATCTACTTCTGCATCAAATGCTTATTCACTGCCGGCGCCACTTTGGAGCCCAGCAGATCAATTGCATGCATCACCTGTTTATGCGGCAAAGTGCCAACACTTACATGCAACAGGAAACGGGTGAGGCCGAACAATTCATGGTAATGCAGGATCTTGTCTGTTACTTCATCCGGATCACCCACCAGCAAAGCGCCCTTTTTTGAGCGCAGTGCCTGAAACTGCTGCGGGCTCATGGGAGGCCATCCGCGTTCGCGGCCCAGTTGTGTCATTACATGCTGATAGGGTGGATAGAATTCCAGTGCCGCCTGATCGGACCCATCGGCAATATATCCATGAGAGTGAACACCGATCTGCATCTTTGCAGGATCATGTCCGGCTTTTGCATATTCTTCTTTATACAACTTCACCAGTGGAACAAAATGCCCGGGGCTTCCGCCTATAATAGCCAAAGCCAGTGGCAGTCCGTATTTCGCAGCGCGGATCACAGACTGTGGTGTACCGCCTACTGCTACCCAAACGGGCAACTCCTGCTGGAAAGGCCTGGGATAGACACCCAGGTTTTTGATTGCAGGCCTGTGCTTACCCTGCCAGTTCACCTTTTCTGATTTATTGAGTTGAAGCAGCAGATCGAGCTTCTTGGAGAATAACTCATCATAATCTTCCAGATCGTATCCAAAAAGCGGGAAGGATTCAATGAAAGAACCACGGCCCGCCATGATCTCGGCACGTCCTTCTGATAAGAGATCCAGCGTGGCAAAATCCTGGAACACACGAACCGGATCATCCGAGCTCAATACAGTAACAGCGCTGCTGAGTTTTATCTTTTTGGTCTGGGCCGCAATGGCTGCCAGGATCACAACAGGAGAGGAGGCAACAAAATCCGGACGATGATGCTCACCCACCGCAAATACATCCAGACCGGCCTGTTCCAGCAGCACCGCCTCTTCCAGCAGATCTTTCAATCGCTGATGCGGAGAAACGGTTATCCCTGTGGCAGGATCGGGGGTTCTTTCAACAAAAGTACTGATGCCTATTTCCATAATTGGTGATTTATATACAGACTAACAAAGCCGGGAAATGAAAGTTCAACCACCGGGGCTTGAGTCACTAACCTCCAGGTTATTGCAAAAAAGCCATTCTCATATTCTGTTCTTTCTCTATTTTTATCGCCGGAACCCATGCCCTCTGAACCGTTACATACCAATCATACACTGTTGCTGCGTATTGCCGAAGGGCAGCAGGACGCCTTTGCAGAGTTGCATGGCCGGTACTGGAATGAAGTGTATTCACTGGCGCTCGCTTTTCTCAAAAACCCACATCAGGCGGAAGACCTGGTACAGGAAGTTTTTCTCAAGTTATGGGTAAAAAGAGATCAGCTTCCTTCCATCAAAGATTTCACTCCTTATTTTATGGTGATGGTCCGCAACGAGATCATCGATGCAGTCAGGCGCATGGCCCGGCAACAGAAAAAGCATGCACAATACATATCCAACCTTATCGAATACCCGCAACAGCCATTGCCGCTGTCTGATGCAGATACGGCTGCCCGGATCAGAAAAGCATTGGCTGAGCTCACAGAACGCCAGTTGCTGATCTTCTCACTGAGCCGCGACGAAGGTTTATCCCACGAAGCCATTGCAGAACGCCTGGGCATCTCCAAAAAAACTGTTTCCAATACCATCACACAGGTGCTGAACCATCTGCGCACAAGCCTTTCCAGTCGCGGACTCATGGCGCTCCTCATGGTAATGATGATAAAAAAATGAGCCCTTCCACGCATTTCAAAAAAATCTGGAAAAAAATTCCTGAATATGACGGGTGTTGCCTCCTTATTTTACGTGGTAACTGAAAACAGTCCATTTTTCAGCCATGGAACCTCATTCAACTACATTCCTGCAATTACTCACGGCCTACCTCACCGATGAACTGAGGGAGGAACAGCGGCCACTCTTTACGGAGATGCTGCTTGACCCAGCCAATCAGCAACTGCTGGAAGAGGCCATCGACTCCCTGGCATCCGAAAGGGCTGTTAATGGTGCAGGCAACACAGGCATGCAAGCCCGAAGCCTGCAGCTGTTGCAGCAGAAAATAGATGCGTTACCGGAAAAAGTTCCGGCTCCTGTACGGGTAATGACTGCTAAAAAATGGATAGCAGCTGCCGTTGCGGTCGCGATGGTGGTGACAGGCACATGGTACCTGCTGCAGCACAGGATCAGCCAACAGGAACTGGCCGGCAAGGAAATCCCTGTCGTGCATGGGAACGACCTCGATCCAGGAAAAGACGGCGCCATCCTGGTGCTGGCAGATGGACGCAAGTTATTACTGGACACGATGAAGAACGGTACCATCACCCGCGAGAAGGGAGCGGAGCTGCTGCTAAGTAACGGAACCCTCAGTTATGATGTGAACGATACCACCATCGCCGCAAAAGGCTTCAATACCATTTCCACACCCAGGGGACGCCAGATCCAGCTTGGCTTACCTGATGGAACCCGCGCCTGGCTCAATGCCGGCTCTTCCCTGCGTTTTCCTGCTGCATTCAGTGGAAAAGAACGCCTCGTTGAAATGAGCGGGGAAGTGTATTTCGAAGTAAAGAAAGATGCAACACATCCGTTCCGGGTAAAGGCCGGCACTGAAACTTTTGTGGAAGTACTGGGCACCGCCTTCAATGTGAACGCCTATGAGAACGAATCCGGCATCAGCACTACGCTGGCAGAAGGTTCCGTTAAAATGCAATATGGCGGAGCATCATCCATCCTGAAGCCTGGAGAACAGGCCAGCACCAGCAAGACAAGACCAATCCTTGTAAAAACAGTGGATGTATCAGAAGTGACTGCCTGGAAAGAAGGCCGTTTTGAATTCGAAGGGAATATACAGGACATCATGCGCCAGCTGCAACGCTGGTACAATATAAACGAAGTGGAATACACCGGCGGCACGGAAAACCGGATGTTGGGTGCCACCATCTCAAGATCGAAAAAACTCTCGGAAGTACTGGCTTTACTGGCAGGACCAGGCAGTGTGCACTTCACCATCGAAGGAGAGAAAGTAATCGTTAAGCCTTAATCTTTATTGGAGCTGCAATAAAAAACCGGAAGTGTTGAAGCCACTCCCGGTAAGCATTGAGTTACCAATCGTCAATTTGTTGGAATTGAATCCAGCAAGCCGTTACCGGTTTGCCGGAACTGTAATTGTTTAACCCAAAACTGTACAAAAGTATGTATTTAACTGCTTATTGTAAAGCCGCAGGAAAGTGGCCACGGCTTTTACAATCCAAAACAGTACTCATCATGAAGTTTACTGCGATCTTACTACTCAGTGCGTGTCTGCAGGTTTCCGCCAACGGATTCTCCCAGCAGGTGACCATGAAAAAGAACGATGCCTCCCTTCGGGATGTGATTAGCGTTTTCAAAAAACAAACAGGTTATTTCTTTGTGTATGATCTGCAACTGATCCGTATGCAACCCAGGCTGGACGTAAATTTCAGAAACACGCCGCTCACCGAAGCGCTCAATAGCTGTTTCAACGCGCTGCCGCTTGAATACGAGATCACTGAAAAAACCGTGATCATCCGTCTCCGCCGGCTGCTCATCAATCCCGCTTCATCCAATATCAGCAACAATATCACTGTCAAAGGCAAGGTGACAGACGATAACGGCAAACCCGTTGAAGGCGCCACCATCACACTGAAAGGCAGCAAGAAAGCCACTGCCACAAACGCCCAGGGGCTGTTCACGCTCCCGGACATACCCGCAGACGCCACACTGATCATTTCAAGCATCGGCTTCGAACAACGCGAAGTGAAGATCAATGGTCGTGCCGATATCGGAAGTATTAGCATTCACGCTTCAGCAGATAAGATCGAAGAAGTGGTGGTCACCACCGGGCTCTTCAAACGGCCTGTTGAAAACTTCACAGGAGTGGCCACTTCCGTTTCCGGGGAGCAGATCCGGAACGTGAATGCCATGAGCGTTTTTGATGCACTAAAAGTTTTTGATCCCGCCATGCGCGTTCCTGACAACCTGCAGTTCGGCTCCGACCCCAACCGACTTCCGCAACTAAGCCTTCGCGGCACCAACAATTTCCCTTTGCAGGGAGACCCCGGCCTGCCCGCCTCCGGTGCGGATTTCATGGCCGCCTGGCAAAGCAATCCCAGTATGCCGCTCTTCATCCTCGACGGGTTTGAAGTGAGCCTGCAGAAGATCTATGACCTGGACATCAACCGCATTGCCCGCATGACCATCCTCAAGGACGCAGTAGCCACATCCGCTTACGGTTCACGTGCTGCCAATGGCGTGATAGTGGTGGAAACCAAACAGCCACAGTCAGGTAAACTGATGGTAAGCTATAGCAACAATATCCAGATCACCGGTCCGGACCTCACCAGTTATAAACTCCTGGATGCACGCGGAAAGCTGGAAGTAGAGCAACTTTCAGGCATGTACAATGGAGGTGCCCGCCCTGATTTTCAATATTATTACGATGAACTCTACGCACAAAGAAGGGCTGCCGTTGAAAGAGGTACCAACACCTACTGGCTCTCACAGCCACTGCAGACGGGGCTCGGACAAAAACATTCACTGTATGTGGAAGGTGGCGACCAGCATATCCGTTATGGCGTCAATTTCGGATATACCCGCAACAAAGGTGTAATGAAAGGATCCAACCGCGATACCTACGAAGGTGGTATGAACCTCAGCTACCGCAACAAAAATATCCTGGTACGCAACCAGCTAACGATCACGGGCAACCGCGCCAGTAACAGCCCCTGGGGCGACTTTGCCACTTATACCAGGCTTAATCCTTACTGGTCGCCTTACGACGTGGAAGGCAATGTGCAGAAAGTGCTGGAAGTGTTACGTACTCCTGGTTATGCAGGTTCCACCATTGTGGCCAATCCCATGTACGATGCCACACTCGGCACCCTCAACCGTTCCCGCTACATGGGCTTCAACAACAATACTTTCCTCGAATACAGGTTCGGAAAGGGGTTCAGGCTTACCGGAAAACTGGGCCTCACCTCGCAGGAAGACCAGGGTGATATTTTCCTTCCTGCAGACCACAGCAGCTTTGCCACCATCACCGATTTCAATTCAACGGAATACCTCCAGCGCGGAAGTTATACGCGCAATAACAGCAGCTTCTTCAATTACGATGCGAGCCTGCTGCTGGATTACAACAAGTATCTGGGCAAGAGCCTGCTGTTTGCCACCTTCGGCGCATCGGCCGCACAGCAGAACAGCCGTGCCACTGCCGTAACGGTGCGCGGTTTTCCCAACAACAGGCTGGATGAGATCTATTTCGGAAAGGAATACCTCGCCAACAGCAGGCCCACGGGACAGAACAACGTGTCGCGCCGCATGAGCCTCTTCACCAGTTTAAACTATACCTATGACCGCCGCTATTTACTGGACGTTTCACTCAATATGGACGGCTCTTCACAGTTCGGTTCCGAGAACCGCATGGCGGCCTTCTGGGCTACAGGCGCAGGCTGGAACATACACGAAGAAGCCTTTATGCATCAGCTGGTAAAAAGCAGACTGGTGAACAGGCTGAAACTGCGCGCAGGCATCGGTACCACGGGCAGCCAGCAATTCCCGCCATATATGGCCAAAAGCACTTATGCCTACAATACCACCCAGGAATACCTGGGTATGTTCGGCGCCAACCTGATCACTTATGGTAATACCTCGCTCAAATGGCAGCAAACCCTCAAGCAGAATATCGGCGCGGATATCACGCTTTGGAACGAGCGCATTGTACTGCGCCTGGATGCCTACCGCGAGATCACCAACGACCTGCTGCTCGACATCAATACGCCGCCATCACTGGGCGTGAGCGCTTACAAGGAGAACATCGGCAAACTGCTCAATACCGGTGTGGAAGGCGCTATCACAGCCTTCCTCATCAAGAAAGACAAGCAGAGCATCTTCTGGAACATCATGGTGAACGCCATTCACAATAAGAACAGGATCAGGGAGATCTCCAATTCACTCCGGAAAATGAATGAGAAGAACGATGCCACCACGTCAAACCTTCAAACCAGGCCTCAGCCACGTTATGAAGAAGGACAAAGCGTGAATGCGCTCTGGGCCGTGCGTTCAGCCGGTATCGATCCAGGCAACGGGCAGGAAGTGTATATCACGCGTAACGGGGAGCTTACCTACAACTGGAATGCCGCAGACAAAGTGATAGTAGGGGATGCACTGCCAACCATCAGCGGAAACCTGGGCACACAGTTCAGCTACAAGGGACTTCAGCTGAGCGTGTACTGCAGTTACCAGCTGGGCGGAAAACTGTACAACCAGACCCTGGCTGACAGGATCGAGAACGCTGATATCCGCTACAATGTGGATGAGCGCGTACTACTTGGCCGTTGGAAGAACCCGGGTGACGTTACGTATTTCAAAGGACTTGCAGACCTCAATGGCATGAGGGTCACTTCCACCACCAACGCCACTTCCAGGTTTGTGCAAACCAATAATTACCTGGATATGGAGAGCATTTCACTCAGTTACATCCTGTCAGACAAGATCACGGGCCGCTGGGGCCTGCACAATACCCGTGTCGGGTTCCAGGTGAACAACCTGGCCAGGATCAGTTCCATCCAGGTGGAGAGAGGACTTTCCTATCCCTTTGCACGCAATTTCACTTTCAATCTCAATACAAGCTTCTAAACTAACTGTCATGAATATACGCACACGATACTTCGGATGGCTGCTGCTGGTGGTATTAACTGGCAGTGGTTGCAAAAAATGGCTGGATGTAAATCCAAAGTCAAACGTAACCCAGAATACCCTCTTCGAGAACGAACAGGGCTTCAAGGATGCGCTCACAGGAGTGTACACACAGATGGGGCAGCGCGCGTACTATGGCAAGGAATTCACCATGGCCTTCATGGACGTACTGGCGCAGAACTACAACGTTACTTCCAACCTGCATGTGTACAACAAGGCCAGCCTCTATGATTACAATGATGTGGCTACCCGTTTAAAAACGGACAGCTTCTGGATCGCAGGCTACAGGGCCATCGCCAATATCAACAACCTGCTGGAAGCCATCGATGCAAAAAAAGATGTATTCACCGGCAACAATTACAGGATCGTGAAGGGAGAGGCCCTCGGCCTGCGTGCACTGCTGCACTTCGATCTGCTGAGGGTCTTCGGCCCCATTACGTCCGCAGGCCCCGGCGCTTCCGCCATTCCGTACATGACCCGCTTTGTGATGCAGACTGAACCCGCCAGAACAGCAGGGGAAGTAATGGACCTGTGCATGAAGGACCTGAATGAGGCCACAGAACTGCTGTCTGTCTATAAAGACCCTGTGTACGGGGTGGAAGATCCCTTCCTGTCCTTTACTCGCAATCATTTCAACTACTGGGCTGCCACGGGCCTGAAGGCCAGGATCAGCCTATGGCGCGGTGATAACGTCAATGCTTATGCGTATGCACAGGAGGTGATCGGCTCTGCGAAATTCCCCTGGGTAACCCTGGCAAATGTGAGCGGCACGCTCAACCCTTCCCGCACTTTTCCGACAGAGCACCTGTTCAGCGTGTATGTAAGCAACCTGAGAGATTACAATACAGAGGTGTTCCGGGCAGCTTCCGCAACCACCACCGTGCTCACCAATACCACCACCTTCATCAACAACCGTTTTGAGATCGCCAATGGAGGTACCACCGATTACCGTTATGCCTTCCTCTGGAAAACAGACGGCAGCTCGGCTACCAAATACCCGGCAAAATACCTGATAGACGACCTGCAAAGCGTTGGTGTGGGAGAAAGAAGGGTGCCCCTGCTCCGGCTTTCCGAAATGTATTACATAGCTGCGGAAACAGCCGCCGGTACGGAAGAAAGCATCAGGCTCCTCAATGAAGTGCGGGCACATCGCGGACAGTCCGCTTTACCGCTCACACTCAGCGCTACCGACCTCAGCACTGAACTGTTCAAAGAATATAAAAAGGAATTTTACCAGGAAGGACAGCTTTTCTTTTACTACAAAAGACTGAACAAGGCCAGCATCGAAGGATATGGGCTTCCTGTTGGCCAAGCCATCTATGTGCTGCCAAAACCGAATGACGAAACCGAATTCAACAACTAACGCTTAGTACCATGAAATACTTTCAATATACCTGTATTGGCCTGCTCTGCTGGATGCTGGCGGCCTGTACAAAGAAAGACCTGATGTCTTTCCAGGCGGGCGACAAAGTGTATATCTACAAGGATACCCGCACTACCAATAACGACAGCACCATTTATTCGTTTGCCGTTAAACCGGACCAGCTCCAATATGACACCATCCGGATCCCTATCAGGATCATGGGAGAGGTCAAACCGGTTGACAGGAAAGTGAACTATGCTGTGATAGCGGACAGCTCTGACGCTCAAACAGCCAACTATGAACTGCTGCCAGCCTTCATTCCTGCCAACAGCTTCACCGGTGTACTGCCGGTGAGGGTAATGAGAACGGCTGAACTGAAAACAAAACAATATACGCTCTGGATACGCATCGGCAACTCCGGTGATCTGATGCCGGGCGTCAGCAACCAGATCAGTTACCTCATCAGGATCAATGATTTTCTGACCAAACCTGTTTCCTGGAGAGACAACTATTTTGGCAAATACAGCAACGTGAAGTTCAGCCTGCTTATCCGCGAAACAGGCTACACGCAGTTCAACGGGCTTGGCACCAGCGATCTGCGCTTCATTGCACAGTCCGGAAAGAATGCCGTAATGGAATGGGAAGCAGCCAATGGCGCTACCATGCTCGACGAGAACGGAGAACCAGTTGTATTCCCCTGATCATTAAACTACGCACACCATGAAACAATCGATCCTCATCATATGCCTCATCACTGCTGTGGTGGCAGGCTGCTACAAAGACAAGGGCAACTATGATCTTTCGCCCATCAATCAGCTCACGCTGTCCGGCTCACAACCTGATACCATCAGGATCTTTCAGCTCGACACACTGGTGATCGCCGGCAAAGTGGAACAGACCATTCCCGTTGCCGAAAGCAAACTGACCTATCGCTGGCATCTTTTTCTCTGGCCAAATGGCGGCGACGTATTTGAACTGGGTAACAACAGGGACCTGAAAGCAGCCATCAAGTCCAATCCTGGCAACTATATGCTGCTGTTTACGGTTACCGATACGGAAACAGGCGTTTCTGCATTCAAAGAGTTCATCGTGCAGGTGAACAGTATCCTCAGCGAAGGCTGGCTGGTGCTGGAAGACAGGCCGTCCGGCAGGCCCGATGTGGCTGTGATCGCCACAGCAGGCGGTATCTATCATGATCTGTACACCGGCGCCAATGGCGAAGCATTACCCGCAGATGCCTACTCCATCAGAGTGCTCAATACCTATAAGAACACCCAGAACGTTTTCATCCTGGCGGAGCATGGCGGGGTGGAAGTGGACTATGCAGGTTTCAAAAAGTTCGGGGAAGCCTCCAGCTGGTTCCTTGCACCACCTGCCGTGATCAGGCCGGAAGCTTATTTCTATACAAAGCTCGGAGTAGCCGCTTTTCTCGTGAACGATGGTTATACCCATATCTATTCCTTTGCCAATGACGGAACAGCCAGGCTCGGTGCCCCGCAGAAGGGCAACTGGCGTATTTCAAAATACGGCATGCCTTTGCTGTCCTCCGATGACGCTTACCTGTATGATGATCTCAACCAGCGATTCCTGGTGCACAAGACGGGCGTCATCAACAGTTTTTCCAATCCTGCAGGGTCCGCCTGGGACATGAACAATGTGGGCAAGCAACTGGTGTATGCAGGCCCCAGCACCGGCAATTACTACAACTGCCTGATGAGGAACAACGATGAAGACAGGTTCTTCGTGTACCGAGTCAATGGCGGTGCTGCAGTGCCTGCCGCGGAAGCCCTGGAGGTGCTGAACGCGCCAGGCATCGCCACCGGCCGCTTCTTCCAGAGCTCAGGCCTGTACAATCATATCTACTATGTGGCTGGCAGCAATGTGTACCTCCTGGATGTGCCGGCAAGAACGGCCCGTCTCGTATATGCATTCCCGTCAGGAACGGATATAACCACCATGAAACTGAAACAGGCACAAAACAACCTGCTCATCATCTATCCTGACGATAACAAAACACTGGCCGTGGCCACCTATGAGGGTGGAGAAGGAAAGATCTATACTTTCCCCATCAGCAATACCGGAGATTTTGTGAGCAATACCTACAACAACGTTTATACAGGTTTCGGCCGGATCCGCAATCTGGAATTCAAAAACAGAAAATAATGAAACAGCTTTTCCTGAGTGCGTTCCTCATCGGCGCGCTCCTGTCCGGTATTCAGGCACAGTCCAAACGCAAGGACGATCCCTATTATAAGAAATATGACAAGCTCTTTTCCAAAGTACTGAAGAAAGAGAACGACCTGGGCAATGAACTCAGCGCCAATGTTGAAAAACTGAAATCGGATTCCGCATACCGCAAAAGGTATTTCAGCAACTCGATGGAAATTTCCAAAGAAAAACAGGCGCTCGAAAAAGAATTCGTGCAGCAATTTCCCAACAGCATGATCAGCTATGATATCGTGCGCAAGCAGTTGGGCAGGACCTCCAATATCCAGCGCATTCAGCAGGGACTTTCCGTGCTTGGACCGCAAGTGATGCAAAACAACGAAGTAAAGGAATACCTGCAGGAAGTGGAAAAGTTGAAGGTGGTGAACATCGGCGGCAAAGCTCCGCTGTTCTCCATGCAGGACACTTCCGGTAAAATGGTGGACCTGGCAGACTTCCGCGGGCAATATGTGCTCGTTGATTTCTGGGCCAGCTGGTGCGGGCCATGCCGCGCAGAGAACCCGCATGTGGTGAAGGCCTTCAAAAAATTCTCCTCCCGCAACTTCACCATTCTGGGCGTATCGCTGGATAAAGAGAACGGGAAAGAAGCCTGGCTGAAAGCGATAGCGGACGATAAGCTCCGCTGGACACATGTGTCGGACCTGAAATTCTGGAAGAACGAAGCCGCGAAACTGTACCTGGTATCTTCCATCCCTTCCAATTTCCTCATCGATCCCAATGGCGTGATCGTGGCGCGTGACCTGCGTGGCGAAAAGCTCAGCGAAACGCTGGACAAGCTGTTGCCTTCCACGGAAGAATTGCAACGCAGGAGCAGTGATATCCTTAAGCTGAGCAAAATGATAGGCAGCGCGGAAACCCTGCAGGAAGCAAAGACCATCTACGATTCAATTTTCCTGAAATATCCTGAAAACGGGAACAGGAACATTGGCTACGCCTACGATCTTAGCCGCTTCCTGATGGTCAACCAACTGATGAAGGAGAACAAACCTGCCGCCCTCCAACTGCTCACAGCAATCAAACCCGGTGTGCTCAGGCACCAGGCCGTTACAAGCGTAGTAAAGAAGCTGGTGGAAATTGGCAGCACCGCCGATGCGGAGAAATTACTGGTTGAGGAACTTTCATCATTGAAAGGCAATGGCCCCGGCCTGAAGGACAGCGCAGGTTATTACACTGCCAGCAAAGATTATGCATTGGTATTATCGAAAGAGAACAGGTATGCGGAAGCACTGCAATGGATGCAGAATGCCGCAGACAGCAAGTCTGTAAAGACAAACAACGAGAAGGCACTGCTGGGTCTGCTGCTCGAAAAGAATGGCAGGCATACGGAAGCATTCGGATTGTATACAGGTATGGTCCGCGAAGGCAGAGGAAATGAACAGGTGAAAACAGGATTGAAGAACACCTGGCTCGCAACGGGCAAAAAAGAAAAAGCATTCGATGCTTATCTCAAATCCCTTTCCGATACACTGGTATCCCAAAAGACCAGTCATATCAAAGAGTTTGAAGTGAACTACCCGGCACCGGGCTTCACGCTGCAGGACCTGGCCGGAAAACAGATCAACCTGGAAAACCTGAAAGGGAGGGTGGTAGTGCTCGATTTCTGGGCCACCTGGTGCGGTCCCTGCGTAGGCTCTTTTCCGGTAATGCAGGCTGCAGTAGACAAATATAAAAACCAGGCCGTCAACTTCCTTTTTATCAACAGCTGGGAAACAGAGCCCGATGATGCGAAAAGAAAAACACTGGTCTCAAAATTCATTAACAGCAAAGGCTATCGTTTCGATGTATTGCTCGACAAACCAATTGCCGGTGAAGCAGGAAAATATGAAGTAATACAGCAGTACAAGGTGAAGGGAATTCCCGCCAAATTCATCATTGACAAAAAAGGCGTGGTGCGTTATGCGCTTACCGGCTTTGACGGAAACTTTGATGCTTCCCTCGTGGAGCTCAGTCTGCTGTTAGACAAATTGCAAAAAGAGAAAGTATAACCAGTATTCCATACCCTGTCATGCAAAGGATATGGTAAGGTTTACACATTCAGATGCAGCCTGTTACAAAATTACATATCCGTAAAAAAAACGCCTTCACATACAATAAAATTCGCTTTACATACATTTATAGGCGTCTGCGCAAGGGAATTTCTGATCTTTGCCGGACAATTCATTACCCTTTATTTAGTAAATCATTCTCATGAAGATCACAAAACTATCAACCGTATCCCTGATCGCACTGCTTACCCTCGGAATGTTGACCAGCTCCTGCGACTCCGTGAAAGACATCCTTAAATTCAACCTGCCCGAGCAGACCATTGAAGTGGAATTCGATATTCCCCCCACAAACACTGGCGACAAGCAACTCGCTGACTTCAATATCCGCCTGGACATGGACAGCCTGATCAAGGCAAACGCCTCTAATTTCAGCGCAAACAATATCCAGACTGCCAGGATCACCGGCATCAGGGTAGAAGCCAGCAACACAGATGAGAATGGCGACCATTTCGGTGCATTGCAATCAGCCAAAGCTCAACTGAGCTCCAACAACATTTCTGAGCTGGTAACAGTTGCAGAACTGGGCAATAACCCTGAAACTTATGCGGCCTCTCTGATTATCCCTGTGAAAGACGTGGAACTGAAAGATTATTTCAAAGCCACCACTTTCACTTATGTGTTCTCAGGATATGTGCGCACCCAGCTTAAAACAACACTGCATTGTAAAGCTTATATCAAGTTTGATGGAAAGCTGACGCTTTAATCTACTGCTGCACTTACAAAAAAGCCGGGGAAAGCATAGCTCACCCCGGCTTTTTCTATTCAGTGATACAATCTCTATCCGGCAGACTGCATGAAAATTTTGAACTTCTGTTTCAGCTTCTTCACTTTTTCAACATCCTTGCTGAACACTGTAACATAGCCCCCTTCAAAGGCTTCTGTAGAGGCGCCAGGCACTTCCATCTTTCTGCCATGAAAGATCAACACAAGTTCCTTATTATTGTTGAACACCGGCCAGAAGCGGGGCTGAGCAGTGGGGTCCAGCACGTTGCTTTCATAAAATACAAAACCAGTATTTCCTTTTTCAAGGCCATTGAAATCCTCGAATCTGTAAGTATCCAGCAAAGGCTTTATTTCATCCAGTTTAACGGTTGATTTGTCAGCCAGGTATTCCGCAAAAGCATTTTCCAGAATGGTACCTGCCTGGATATTATTGACGGCCGTAAAGCCATTGATGACGCCACGTTTCTTTTCATTTACCGTGATGGTCTCATAAAGATGAATATCCTCCAACGCTTTGCCGATTGGCTTTCCATCACGTTTAAGCACTGCATCCTTTTTGATCATTTTCTGATCCGGGTTATCCAGGTCAACCCACACACCGATCTCCATCCAGCCTTTCTCAGGCTCACGCGCTGTTACAGGGATATTATGATCGAGACTGTAAATGGTCTTACCATTGGCCGCTGCACGGATATTGGCAGGGCCATCGATGCGCTCACTGATCACCGGCTCTGCTACATCAGGCTTTGCAGCAGCGGGAGCGGGGGTGGTTACCACAGCACTGTCAGGCTTTGTTGTTGATTCTTTTTTTGTAGGCTCATCCTGACAGGCCACTGCCAGTAAAAATGCAACAGGAAGAAAGATGCGTTTCATAGTATTACGTTATGATGATTTTTTTCGCAGCGCCCAGTAGCCCGCCTCTGGCGAGTTCAGTGTTCGCCAGAGGCGAACAAATATTCCTCACTCGCCAGAGGCGAGCGAGTGGTCTCCGATAAACGCAAATTTCAGATAAAAATCCTTCTGCCCGAAAAACTTTCCCGGAACTCCTTGGGCGTGCATCCTTTTTTCTTCCGGAAAATGCGATTGAAATTGCTCATATTGTTAAACCCGCAACGGTACGCTATTTCAGACACACTGTGAGAAGTATCTATCAGCATCCTGGATGCATGTCCCAACCTGATCTCAGTCAGCGAATCGATGAACGTATTACCCGTACGCTGTTTGAAGAACCGGCTGAAACTCACTTCAGACATATTCGCTTTTTTGGCTACATCCGCCAGTGTGATCACATTCTGAAAATGCTGGTTCATGAATTCAAAAGTGCTCTCGATGCGGCGGCTGTTGTACGTATATTTTTCAGTGCTGTTGAAGGTGGCATCCGATAAAAAACGCTGGTTACGGCTGATACTGAGATCATGCAGAATGCTCATCAGCTCCAGGACGGAATCAAAACCATGCTGTTGATTCAGCTCCATGATGCGGGGCGCGAGTTGTTGGGCAGTTTCTTTACTGAACAGGATCCCGCGAACTGATTTCTCAAACATCGTTCTGATAAAACTGAGCTGATTGCGGCGTAATAATTTCTCATCAAAAAGATCGCGGTGAAACTGGATCGTTACTTCTTCAATGGCCTTACTGGTACATTTATGCGTAAACCAGGCATGCTGAAGGTTAGGACCTGCCAGCACCAGTTCTATCTCATCGATCTCTTCCATATGATCACCGATCACACGCTGCGCATTCTTTGCATTACGGATGAAATTGAGCTCAAATTCTTCGTGACAATGAAGCGGAAAATCAAAGCCGGATTTCACGCGGGAGAACAATGTGAAGCAGTCGTGCTGCGTGAGCGGAGTGATCTCGCGCAGGATGGTTTTGCGGTTGGTGGCAGTCTGCATACTGGATCAGTAATGATTTGAGGGTAAATTTATACAAAGAATAGTAAATATAATACCATTATTTAAATCGATTGCAAAATAGCATTGAAAGCTAATACCGGACAGCTTTTCAGCCTGTTTATGGCCTCTTTTAAAAAGTCACTGCTTCAAAAAGTATGAACAAAAGATAAAATAGTACTACTTCTGGATTAATCATCCGGATAAATTTGTTGCAAACAATCTTGCTGTATGAGAAAGCATTTTAACCTCAGGGTGCTCATGACCCTGCTATGCCTGGGCATGCTCTTGCCTACCTATGCCCAGGTGCGAACCATTACCGGAAAGGTGACGGATGAAAAGGGGAGCCCCCTCACAGGCGCCACTATCAAAGTGGCGGAAGAACCCGGGATCATCACTACTACAGACCCTGCCGGTTCCTTCTCTTTAAGGATCACCGAAAAATCAAAAAGAATTGAGATCTCCTACGTGGGTATGGAGTCCCAGACCGTCCGCATCGGCGCCGCCAACAGCTATACCATTTCACTGAAAGGCGGACAGAGCATGTCGGACGTGATCGTGGTAGGCTATGGAACGATGCGCCGCCGCGATGTTACCGGTGCCGTTACCAGTATCAAAGGATCGGACATAGCCAAAGCCGCACCCACCGATATGGTGTCCGCCCTCCAGGGCCGCGCCGCCGGTGTGGTTGTGAGCAGCAACGATGGCGCTCCCGGCGCAGGCCTCGCCATCCAGATCCGCGGTACCAACTCCTTCCTCAGCGGAACCTCGCCACTCTATGTGATAGATGGAATCCCTTACGGGACCAGCAACAGCGGTAATACGCCTGCTTCAGACGGAAGCAACAGCAAACAGACCGTGAATTCACTCGGTTTTATCAACCCCGCTGATATCGAATCCATCGAAGTGCTGAAAGACGCCTCAGCTACCGCTATCTATGGATCACGAGGGGCTAACGGCGTTATCCTCATCACCACCAAAAAAGGAAAAAGAGGAGCCGATAAAGTGGAACTGATCAGCAATATGGGACTGAGCAATGTGATCAAAAAGATAGATGTGCTGGATGCCTACGAATACGCGCTCATGCAGAACGAAGCCACCCGCAACGCCAATTTCTACGATGGCACCTCCCTGGATATCCCTTACGACGGCACTATGAAACTGGACGTCCGTTCCGGGAAGTATTACAAATCAAAAACACCGGAAGAATACATCGGCCAGAATAACGACTGGCAGGATATCCTCTTCCGCAACGCCATCACACAGAACCACACCCTCAGCATCTCCGGTGGTGGAGACGCAGGCAACCACCTGCTCAGCTTCAACTACCTGAACCAGGAAGGCGTGATCGTGGGCTCCAAATACCAACGCTACAGCATCCGCGCCAACCTGAACCGCAACCTCAAGAACTGGCTCACTGTTGGCACCTATCTCACATACGGACAGGAGATCAACAATATGGTGAAAACCAACAGCACCGATAATGCCCACGCAGAGGGCGTTACCAGAAGCGCGCTCACCTACAATCCCACACAAGGCTTGTATGACACCCTGAACTCAGACTTCTCACAATCCACCCTCATCACCAATCCTTACGTGTACGCCACCACGCTGAAAGATGAAGTAAAAAGCCAGAGCTTTAACAGTTCCAACTACCTGGAAGCGAGCATCATCAAAGGACTGAAATTCCGCCAGAATGTGGGCTATAATCTCTACAATGCGCGCCGTGACTCCTACATACCACGCACCGTGCACGAAGGCAGGGACAAGAACGGTATTGCCTTTGTTGCCAGCAACGAATGGAACTCCCTGATCCTGGAAAGTATCCTTTCCTATATCACCAGTATTTCTGATCACAGCATCAGCGCCACCGGTGGTTTTGTGTACGAAAAAAGCAATTACAAATTCGTCAACAATCGCGCCACCAATTTCATCAACGACCTGCTGGAGAACAACAATATGGGCGCTGCCCAAAACCCTGATCCACCTGTATCAGGAAGAGGGGAGAGCGCTCTGGCCTCCGCCCTCGGCAGAATGAACTATAATTACAAGAACCGTTACCTGGCAACCTTTTCGTTCCGTGCAGACGGCAGCAGCAAGTTTGCAAAGAATAATAAATGGGCGTACTTCCCGTCAGTAGCAATCGGCTACAACCTCAGCCAGGAGCCATTCATGAGGCAGTTCGGTTTCATCAATGAATTCAAGTTCCGCGTAGGTTACGGTAAAACCGGTAACCAGGCCATCAACTCATACCAGTCGCTCGCCAAACTCAGGCCATACAACTATAGCTTCAACGGCTCACTCTCTTCCGGTTTTGCGGAAGATATTTATGCCGGCCCGGGTAACGACAATCTGAAATGGGAAACTACTGATCAATACAATGCCGGTTTCGATGCCGCCTTCCTCAACAACCGCATCACTTTCACTGCAGACTACTACCATAAAGAAACCAATGACCTGCTGCAGTTCATCACCATTCCCGGCAGCAACGGCTTCACACAGAAACTGGTGAATTCCGGAAGTGTGCAGAACAAAGGTTTTGAGTTCTCCATCAATACCATTCCTGTTTCCAACAACCGCTTCACCTGGAGCATCGGTGGAAATATCTCTTTCAACCGCAACAAGATCCTCAGTCTGGGTGATGACGTGAAAGAACAGTTTGCAGCAGCACTGGATTACCGCGCACAGAACGCTCCTTTTATTCAACGCGTAGGCCTGCCCATCGGCGCCATTTACAGCTGGGTGGAAGATGGCATCTACAACAACGAAGCCGAAGTGCGCGCAGATCCTGTGAAAGCCGGACAGACAGAGCCTTTCATCAAAAAGACAGTAGGAGAGATCCGCTATGCAGACCTGAACAGGGACGGCATTCTGGATGATAAGGACCGCGCCATCATCGGCGATGTGAATCCCAAATTCACCTACGGTGTAACCACCAATTTCACCTACAGGAATTTTGATCTGAACATATTTGTGAATGGCCGTCATGGTGGCGATATCATCAACATGAACTACCGCCTCTTCAACGATGTGGGCAGCTACAACAACGTAACGCAGGAAGCCTGGAACAACCGCTGGACGCCTGAGAACTGGGAGCATGCCACTTCTCCCAAAGCATGGAGAACAGAGAGCCGGACCATGTACATCACCAAACGTTACCTGGAAGACGGCACTTTCATCCGCCTCCGCAACGTGGTGCTGGGCTACACCGTTCCATTCAAAAACAGCAAGGTACTTGAAAGACTCCGGGTATACCTGAGCGGTACCAACCTGCTTACCATCACCAATTACAAAGGCTTTGACCCGGATATCAACGGGTTCGGTGAAAACCCGGCCCTGCGTGGTGTTGACCTCAGCGCTTATCCCAATTCAAAGACCTTCAATTTCGGCCTTCAGGCTACATTCTGATTCCTGTTCATTTCAAAAAAACCCGGTATGAAAAAATTAACCGCAATACAGGCTTTCCTGATGGCAGGCATCTTGATCACATCATCCTGCACTAAAGCACTGGAAGAAAAAGTGTACGATTTCGTTTCTCCCAATAATTTCTACAAAACCGAAGCGGACGCCATTGCAGCCAGCAACGGTGTGTACAATATGCTGCTTTCCTTTGGTTTCTACAAACAGAACCTCTGGACGGTGGACATGGATGCCGACCATTCATCAGGCCCCACCTGGTTCATGGGCAGCATGGGAGCTGGCAACCCGCAGGACTACTGGGGTACGCCCAATATCTGGAACGATCACTACGTAATGGTGGCGCGCGCCAATGCCGTGCTTGAAAATGTAGCCACCATGAATATCAGTGAAGCAGTAAAGAACCGCACCCTGGGTGAGGCTTATTTCTTCCGCGCCTTTGCCTACTTCGATCTGGTGAGATTATATGGCGGTGTGCCGCTTAAACTGGCTACCGTTTCATCAGGAGCGCCACTCTTCACGCCACGCGCCTCTGTGATGGACACTTACAAACAGATCATCGCCGATCTTAAAATGGCGGATGGATTATTGTATTCAAACGGAGATCCCAATACAGGAGAGGCTGGCCGCGTGACCAGAGAAACCGCTAAAGCCTATCTTGCCAAAGTATACCTCACCATCGGTTCAGGATCACTTGCGGGAGGCAACGTTACGGTGAACACCGGAAAACCCACTGAATGGGGTGCTTACACATTCGCCAAAACGGTAGTGGCCGGACTGGAAGGAATAGACAGCAAACTCTATTTCGATTCCGCCCGCATCAAAGCCGAGGAAGTGATCTCCAGCCAGAAGTACGATCTCTACCCGCTGTGGATGGACGTATGGAAGATCGGCAGCCGTAACAAGATTGAGAACATGCTGATGGCAAACGCCCGCGCAGGCGGCCTTTCACTGGATGACCTCTGGGGGTATTTCTGCGCCGCACGACCCGATGGTTCCAACCAGGGCTGGGTATGGGCCACTAAACAGACCTACAGCAATTACGAGAAACAGGATCATCGTGTACTCTATGGCGTTACCCATCAGTACAAAGTGTTTGGCACCAGCTTCTACTTCCCGCAGGAAGACACGGAATACCAGACTGATGGCAATGGCAATACCTATATCTGGAATAAAGATTACGACCGCGCTTATGTAACCAAGTATGCAGACGTGAGCGCCAAAAACTTCCAGGACAATGATATGCCATTCCCCATCCTGCGTTTCTCCGACGTACTGCTGATGCATGCAGAAGCAGTGAATGAGCTGAACGCTGCACCAACAACAGCTGCCTACACATCGCTCAATAAAGTGAGAACACGTGCAAGAGCCACAGAAGCTCCTGCCGGCATGAGCAAGGAACAGTTCCGCTCGTTTGTGCTGGAAGAAAGAGGCCGCGAGCTGCTCTTCGAAAACAACCGCCGCTTCGACCTCGTGCGCTGGGGCATTTACCTGCAGGTGATGAACAAAATGAGTGTGGATGTTTTCGATATCGTGAAAGCCAGGAACCCGAGAAATCTACTCCTGCCGATCCCGCTCACCGAGATCAACAGTAATAAAGGTCTCGAAGGCAAAAACAATCCGGGCTGGTAAACCCCTCACCAAAAACAGACAACAATGAAAAAGTCATTCCTGTATTTTTTGCTGTCCCTGCTCACCGGTTTTGCCGGATGCAGCAAGAACGATGATCCACCTCCCGGCGCACCGGTTATCACGCATGTGACCACCAGCACCAACCGCGTCACACCCGTCACCAATGGCGAGCTCAACCAGTGGCTGGTGATCATCGGCCGCAACTTATCACGAACACAGAAAGTAGAGTTCAATGACCTGGTGGCAGAGTATAAAGACATCTATTCATCGGACACGCTCGTGTCTGTGCAGGTGCCGCGTAAGATCCCTGGAACGGTGAACAACAAGCTCACGCTTACCACCGATCATGGTACTGTGACCTATGATTTTCCCATAGAGATCCCGCAACTGAAGAATACCGGTTTCGAATTCGATTACGCAACCGTTGGGTCTACACTCACCATCCTGGGCGACAATTTCGATCTCTACGGATTCCTCAAAGAAGGTACCACCGTTACTTTCACCGGAGGCGCAACGGCGCAACTGACGGAAGCCACGGCCACTTCGCTCAAACTCACTGTCCCTAATGGTGCACAGGCCGGAGCACTGACCGTGAAAGGGGCTGCACCGATGAATACCAGTTTTACCACTACCGCTCATTACCTGGATAGCAGGGGCATACTGATGAACATGGATCCATTCGGTGGATGGAACGGAGCAGCTTTCATTTCAAGCGGACCTGATCCCGCCCCGTTTGCCGGTAAGAAATATTTCAAGATCACCAAAGCCTTTGGCGGCGGCTGGGCATGGGATCCCTTCATGAGCAACAGGGTGCCCATTCCGGCAGAGATCGTGGCCGACAAAACCAAGGTGAGCAATTACAGCCTCAAATTTGAATTGTATGCCAGTGGCAACGGGGTTCCATCGCCCATCAATATAGTATTCCAGGATCCGGGTTATAAAGAGACCTGGTTCGATCCCAGTGGAAAAGGACAATATCCTTTCACCACCGGAGGCAAGTGGCTGACCATGACAGTTCCCATGTCTGCCTTTGCTGATCATGCATTCCCTGCTTCACCGATCATGGAGATCATGATCAGGGGAGATCAACCAACCAATGCCAATTTCGCGATCACCAATTTCAGAATAGTACCCAAATGAGAAGTGAATGCACAAGAGATTTATGAAAAGACTGAAAAGCCTGGAAGAGCATCATGAGCAACTGATCCGTACACCTAATGTGAAGGAAGGTCTGAGTAACGGTATCGTACAGCGCTACAGCAATCCGGTACTCACAGCGGCTCATACGCCATTGTACTGGCGTTACGATATGGATGCCTCACGCAATCCTGAATTGATGGAGCGGTTCAGCATCAATGCCGTATTCAATGCAGGTGCCATCCTGTTCAAAGGGAAATATGTAATGGTGGCCAGGGTGGAGGGGGCAGACAGGAAGTCATTCTTTGCCGTTGCGGAGAGTGAGAACGGGATCGACAATTTCCGTTTTCATGAGAAGCCGGTCCTGATGCCTTCTACCGATGAGCCGGACACCAATATTTACGATATGCGATTGGTGCAGCATGAAGATGGCTGGATCTATGGTCTGTTCTGTACGGAGCGCAGAGACCCTGCCGCAAAGCCTTCCGATCAGTCGGCTGCTGTGGCTCAATGCGGAATCGCACGCACCAGGGACCTTGTACAATGGGAGCGGCTGCCAGATCTGAAGACGCCTTCGCCACAACAACGTAATGTGGTGCTGCACCCGGAATTTGTGCAGGGGAAATATGCTTTTTACACCCGTCCGCAGGATGGATTCATAGATGCAGGGAATGGCGGAGGCATTGGCTTCGGTCTCTGCGCCTCCATCGGGAATGCCGTGATCACCGAGGAGAAACTGATCGACAGGCGCATCTATCATACCATCTCAGAAGCAAAGAATGGTCTGGGCCCCGCACCGATCAAAACCAGCAAAGGCTGGCTGCACCTGGCGCATGGTGTACGCAACACCGCAGCAGGACTGCGTTATACGCTGTACCTGTTCATGACAAGCCTGCAGGACCCATCTGAGCTTATCTACAAACCCGCCGGCTATTTTATGGCGCCGGAGGGGGAGGAACGCGTGGGAGATGTATCCAATGTACTCTTCAGTAATGGATGGATCGCTACCGATGATGGCACGGTGTACATTTATTATGCATCGTCGGACACACGCATGCATGTAGCTACCAGCACCATCGATCAGTTGATGGATTATGTGATCAACACTGCGCCTGATCAGTACACATCTGCAGGTTCAACAGCAACACTGCTGGGCATCATTCAAAACAACCAGGCTTATATCGATCAGCAATATGCGGCACTGCGCGTATCAAACGATAAGTAGTAGTTAGAGTAGCATTCGATTTTCTCAAAAGCAAATGGCTGCCGGATTTTTCCGGCAGCCATCTTTTATTCAGGATCTCAGATAGGATTATTATTGTGTTTTGCTGTTCATCCTGCCCGGACAGCGCGTCATCACGCTTCTCATTCTGTTCACCTGGTCAAGGGTGATGGAATTCTGCAGGGTAGGGTAACGGTTATCATCCATTACATTGTCCGCCACATACTTTTCATTGTCCATCCCGATCTTGAAAACATACTGGAAATTCTTTGTGTCGCTTCCATTGAACTCACGGGTATCATAGCAGTAATCGGAAAACTGGATATTGGCGCGGTACTGCGGCACATACAGGCTGTAGAAATTTCCTACAAACTGGAATATTTCGATCTTCCTTTCAAAGCCCGGGAAGAACAGGGTGCGCGGAACGCCGCAAACTGCATTCGCATAATCCAGCGTGAAATCATCTTCATTGGCCGCTGTTCCCGCAATACCGGGGATCGGGTCCTGCCCGGGTTGTGGCGCAAGCTGTTTGGCCGGGTGCACCGTACCCATGCTGTTGTTTGAGCCGTATGGCAGCACATGGATATTCAGGAATTCCTTCGGCTTCCAGATGGTACTTGCCTTGTTATTGTTGATATAGGTTGTATAATCTCCAAAAGCAAAAGTGGAGTTCAACGGGTTCACTTTGATATTATCGCTGTAAATGATCTTGTTGAATCCCGGCTGGATCATCACGGCGCCATTCTGGTTCTTTGTTGCCAGCCTGAACTCGATATTGGCGGAAGCGCCATTCGGGCTGCGGCTCAGCTGGTTGTTGATGGCCATGTTCATATTCCTGATGGCCGCCTGCAACATTTCAAAGGTCACCGGCTGGTACGACGACACATCGTAGGTGGGGTGTGCAGTATTGAGCTCCCATACGTGAAATATTACATCCACGTACAATTTCTGGGGCAATACAGGTTTGGCGCGAAGGGCTACCGCCTTGGTGGATGACTTCACCGTACCGATCTCGGCATGGAATTTCACCGTATCATAGGGAATGGTGGCAGTGGAATAAGTCAGCCCCACTTCCTTGTTCGATCTTTCCTCGATGATCTTCAAAGAACCTTCCGGCAATTCCCTGTAGTCGATCTTCTCCATGGAATCCTTTCCCGAAGGGAGTTTCACCAGTCTGAATACTTCAACGATGAACTGAAGACTGGCCTGCCCGTCAGCGATCATCATTTTATCCGTGGCGGAGAGATAGATGGAGTCCACATCAGCCACAGCCGGTTCGTACATTTTGTAAGTGAAACCGTCTTTCTTACAACTGCTGACCAACAGCAGGAGCAGGGCGGCCACATATAATAAATTCCTGTTCATAATTACTGTTTCTGTATGTTGAACAATTCGATTAATATTCAATAGTGATCCAGCCTTCATTCGGAACCAGGTTTTTGTTCAGCTGTATTTCCGTTAAAGGTATCGGAAGCGCATAATGATAATCGTTAGGCTCTGCCTTTACCGTATAATCCTTCTGGAAGAACCTCAACTGGCGGGTAATGGTTTTGCCGCCATATCGTTTCAGATCGAGCCAGCGCTTGTCATAGTCGCCGAAGAATTCCTTCCTTCTTTCATTCACTATTTCCTGCAGCAGCAGGTCTCCGCTCAAACCATCGGCCGTACCTGCATTACGGAAGCTCTTGAATTTATTGAGGGTAGTGATGGCATCATTGGGCTGGCCGGTCCTGAACTGCGCTTCTGCCAGCATCAGCCAGGCTTCTTCAGGTCTGAACATCGCCAGGTTGCCGCGCTTCACTGTTCCCTGTGTTGTACCATCAGAAGGCCAGCCCCAGTTGAGGATCTTTCCTTCAGGGCCTACCTTGCCACCTGCCACAGCTGGGTTGGCATTGAACACGATGGCATTGCGCACATCGCCGGGCTGGAACAATGCACAGAAATCGCCCTTCAGCGGTATATTCATCGGGCTGAAGGAACCCAGGTACTGAAAGCAGCTGCCATACAGCCCACTGATAGCGCCCTGGGAATTATTCTCCATGCACAAAGCAGGATAAGAGGGCGTTTTACCTGCCACGGCCAGGATAATATTTGGGCCGGTAACAGGGATCACACTTTCTGTGTTTTCTATAGCAATGGTAGCATGTGCTTTCACCTGGTCATAGTCGCCTGTTTCTTTGGCAGGGGACTCAGCCTTGAACCAGTACACCTGTGCGGCCAGGTGATGCAGGTAACGGCTGTTGAAGAAAACATTGTATCCGAGCATGGGCTGTGTTCTTCCGGCCATTTCAATGGCCTTGTTCAGGTCCTCCAGGATAGTCTTATATACTTCAGCATGTGATTTGCGGCTCATGTTAACAGACAACACCTCTTTTCCCGAATGCAGGTAAACAGGGATGCCCATTTCTGCATTTTTGTATTGTCCGAAGTATTGCAGCAGTTTGAAGAAGTAATAAGCACGGATGCCATGCATTTCTCCCAGCAACTGGTCTTTCTGCTCGGGGGTGGCGTCTGTTACTTCCTCCGTGAACTGATCTGTGAGCGCATTGATGAAACCGATGATCTCGTAATATTCAGTCCAGATACGCCCGGGCGAAGTATAGTCATTCCAAAGCAACCAGTCGGCATACACTTTCTCCTGCGACTGGTGTATATTATTTGACTGAAGATAATTCTGCGGCACTGCCGTTTCGAAATCGATATTGTCTGAATAAGCTTCAAACAAAAGGTTCGCATATACGGGACCGGTAGGCATCATGGTTCCGTTCACCAGTCCGTATCTTGGTGCTACGCCAAAGGTGGTGAGGGAGCGGAGATAGCCTGCCAGCAAGCTTTTCACGTCCTGCGTGGTAGTGACCGTTCGCTGGTTCTTGGGTGCCAGGTCAAGATAGCGTTTGCAACCTGACGATGAAACAAGGCCGATCAGTAAAAAGCATATGATGATTTTGTTCTTTTTCATTGCAGTCATTTTTAGAATCCAACGGTTAATGACAAAGCGAAATTCCTGGTGTTGGGATAACCGAAAGGCAGGCGGCTTTCCGGATCAGTTCCGCTGTACGGGCTGATGATGAACAGATTACCCGCTACCAGTGTGGCTTTCAGGGTTTTCATGGCTGTTCTGCTGATGATGGATTTAGGCGCCCTCCAACTGATGCTCATTTCATTGCATTTGATATAATCGCCTTTCTCGATATCAGTGCTGATGAGCATTCTCGTGTAGTTGCTGGAGCTGTTCCTGTATGCAGGGATATTGGTGTAATCCCCTGCCTGGCGCCAGCGGTAGAGGTTCTCTTTGAGGCGGTTGGTCCTGCTGGCAGTAATATCATCAGTTGCCCTGCTGGGACCTTCACGCCTGTCGCGGAAACTCTCGATCATATTGCCACCGGCATATACAAAGCTGGCCGTGAATTCAAATGCCTTGTAGTTGAGGCGGGTATTGAAACCTCCGTAGAAGTCCGGATTATAATGGCCCAGATAATATGGGCGGTACGCAGCTTTCAGATCGGCATCCGTGATCTTGCTGAGGTTGATGAGCGCATCTTCATATGTGGTCTGCACATTGCCACTTACCACTTTGGTATTGGCCCGCTGTGCATACACCATCAGGTCTCCCGTTTGTTCATCCACGTGAGCGTATTTGTAACCGAACCAGCTGTTCACAGCATACCCCTGGATATTGAGTGCAGATGAATCGGCAAGCGCAGGTATTTCTTTCTGGAACACATTGGTGAGGGTATTCTGCACCCTGGTGTAGTTACCGCCGATCTCCCATAACCAGTCCTTTGATTTCACCACTTCCACACGGAAGCTCACTTCATATCCTTTATTGGTAAGGTTGCCCACATTCACAGTGGCCGACTGACGGCCAACGGAGGGAGGCGTTTTGGTCTGATCGAGCAGATCGCTCACTTCTTCATTGAAGTAACGGAACTCCGCATTGAAGCGGCCTTTATAAAAGCTCAGTTCCATACCCAGGTTGGTTTCTTTTTTCTGTTCCCACTTGATCACTGGATTACCGTAATTGAAGTTCACAGCAACAGGAGTGTTGGCATATACTGCTGTTCCCAGGGTATAAGTATGGAAAGGAAGCACGCTTCTGTTGATGCTACCTCTGTAACCATATCCAAGAGAGAGTACCAGTCTGCTCAGTACTGCTTCATGATCTTTCAGGAAACTTTCGTTGTGTGCATTCCATTTTACACCGGCAGACCAGAGTGGAGAGAACTGGTTATCTGATCCGATGATATCAACGCCATCATAGCGCACGTTGGCATTGGCCACATACCTGTTGTCATAAGCGTAGGCAGCAGATCCGATGAAACTGGCAGATCTGTTCTCGCGTGTTCCGGTGCCGCCGAGCGCGTCCAGACTGAGGTTCATGAAACGGGTATCGGCCACCAGGTCCCAGCTGGGATAACCTGCAATAGCGTATTCCTGGAGGTAGATGGGATTGAAATGTCTGAACTGATCGTTCTTCACAGCGCCGAACTCACTGGCGAAAAAGCCCTGTACAAAATGCTTACCGGCAAAAGTATTATTGTACTCGAGTGTATTGCGGACCGTGTAGTCCATGGTGCGGCCGCTGCCTTCGAGCAGGAAGCCACGGTTATGTTCCGGAAGAACACCGGTAGCCATGCTCGCACTGTTCAGCCAGTTCCTTACCCAGGAACGGTAAGTACCTGCATAGGATTCATCCTTGTCCTGAACAGAAGTATAAGAAGCGGCGATATTTCCCGTGTATTTGAAATTGCGGAGGAAGGTATATTCAAGACTGAGCTGGCCTCTCACATTTCCGTAGAGATTGCTCAGTTTGTTTTCCTTCAGTTCGCGGATAATATTGAAATTGGTGTAAAGCAGGGAAGAAGCTGTGCCAACCGTGTAAGGGATCTCACGGTAGGTCATATCTGCAGCGTATGATCCGTCTGCATTGTAGGGTTTTTCATAGGGGTTTGCAAATACGGCATATTTGAACGGGTCCATACCTGCCTGGCCTTCCACATTGCGTTTGATGGTGGAGTACACATTCACGCGGAAGAGCAGGTCATTGGTGATAAAGCGGGAGAGTTTCATGTTGAGACCACCGGTCTGGAATTTATTCTGGATCAGACTTCCCTGCGCATCCTGGTAGTTGAAGGAAGCGAAGTAAGTGGTTTTGTTATTACCACCGCTGAAGCTGATATTATGGCTCTGGCTCTGTGCTACGCGATAAAGCTGATCGATCCAGTTGGTATTGGTTTTCTCCAGTTCAGCGATCCTTTGTTCTGCTTCTTCACGCGTGATCACGCCTTTGTCTGCCAGGTTGATCAGCTGAATAACGCGACCGCCTTTTTCGTAAGGAGGATAGAAGTCATCGCTCAGAGATCTTTCAAACGCCACTTTCTCCTGGGAGTTCATGAAGTTGAACTTATTCTCGGGGCGAAGCGTGATGCCGTATTTACCGGAGTAGTTCACATAGTCGTTACCGATCTTACCGTTCTTGGTGGTGATCACTATCACGCCATTGGCGGCGCGGGCACCATAGATGGAGGCGGCAGTGGCATCTTTCAGGATGGTGATGCTCTCGATATTTTCGGGAGGGATATTACCGATACCATTTGTAATGAGGCTGTTCATGCCGCCGGACACTTCGCCCGTCTGTAACGGCATACCATCCAGCACATAGAGTGGTTCTGCATTTCCCGTGAGGGTGTTGATACCGCGTATGATGATATTACCGGTTTCTCCGGGGCGGCCTGAGGCGCTGCGTACGTAAACGCCGGAGAGTTTGCCGGACAATGCTTTTTCAAAAGTGGTGATGCCTGCATTCTCCAGGTCTTTGGAGGTGGCGGTGGTGATGGAGCCAACGGTAACGGCTTTGCGCCTGTCCTGGAACCCGCTCACTACCACATCCGTGAGCTCCATGGCTGTTTTAACGAGGGATACATTCACTACAAGGCTGGCCGGAACGGTCACCTGTTTGGTCTGGTACCCGATGAAGGAGATCACCAGTACATCACCGGCAGAAGCCGTGAGCTTGAAACTCCCATCGGCATCGGTGGTGGCGCCACGTGTGGTGCCTTTCACCAGTACATTCACACCGGCGAGGGGTTTGCCTTTATCGTCCGTGATCTTTCCGGTAGCTGTAGGAGCGGGCGGGGTGGTCACATAGAGCCGGGGAATGGCCCTGATGGCTTTTACTGTCAGCTGGCGGATGAAGATGGTCTGGTTCTCGATGGTATAATCCAGCGGCTGATCGCGCAGCGCTTCCTGGAGGAATTGCAGGAGAGGAGTATCCTGTGCATCGATGGTCACCGGTTTGCTCAGCTGGAGCATATTGATTTTCCAGACAACAAAATAACCGGTCTGCTTTTCGATGGCATTGAATACTTTTTCCAGCGACACGTCCTTACCCGTGAAGCTCACCGTCTGTGAAATGCTTTTGGCACTCACATGCAGGCAAAAGGAGAGCAGCAGTAAAGCAGTTAGTCTCATTACGCGCAAAGTTTGGTGGAGGCTGGTGCGGTGAGACCTGTGTAATCCAGTGCCAGCCTGGTTGCTGGCTTGTGAACATAAAGCAGTTGGATTACAAAGGCATCCCGCAGTCACCCGGGATTTTGCAACACTTAATTGCATACTTTTGTAACAGTTTTGGGTTAACTAATAGATACAAGTCTTGCCGGACTTATTTATGAACTGACTCAGAATTGTCAACTGTTCCGGTCACTACCCGGAGCAGTTTTTTATTTTGGTTATTCTCTCATTTACTTCGTTACGATCAGCTTCTTCCCTTCAATGGTGAAATGCACCTGTTCATCTTCCAGTCCCTTCAATATCTGTTTCAGGCTCAGGTTGCGCTGGATCTTTCCTGCAAACGTGATAGCAGGCACATTATTTCCGTATTCGATCTCCACATCATACCACCTGGCGATCTGCCGCATGGCAGACTGGAGGCTGGTTTGATGGAAATTGAAGATGCCGTTCTTCCAGGCGATGGCCTGATCTGCATCCACTTCAGCCTGTCTGATTTCTTTCTTATTGCATGTTGCCTGGGTGCCGGGTTTCAGCGTGCTGCTTTGTTCTGCATTACGCACTACTACTTTTCCATTGATCAATGTAATGCGGGTGGCATCTTCATCGCCGTAGGCGTTCACATTGAAGGCAGTGCCCAGCACTTCCGTAGTGATGCCATTACTGTGCACGATGAAGGGCCTTGCGGCATCCTTTTCCACTTCCAGGTAAGCTTCTCCGCTGATGCTGACCTCACGGCTGTTGCCGGGGAAGCTCACAGGAAAACGGATACTGCTCATGGCATTGAGCCATACCCTGGTGCCATCCGGCAATGTCAGCTGAAACTGTCGGCCACGCGGCGTTTGCATGGTATTGTACTGGGTGGTGGCATTGCTGTTTGCCTGTTGCCAGTGCGCATAGTCCAGTGAGCCCTGTTTGAGCATGATCCGGTTATTGCTGTCTGCGCTGATGGCGCCGGGCGCCAGGCTGTCGAGCACAATAGTGCGGCCATCAGCCAAAGTGAGCAATGCTCCTTCTTTACCAGGTGGCAGATCGGGCATGGCGGCAGGTGTTGTTGCTGTAACCGGTGTAACGGCCTGTTGCTGCCGGCTCATTGCCCACCATGCCCCGATGCCAATCATTATGGTAATGGCGGCAGCATAAGGTATCCACCTGCGTACATTCATAGTCCGCAGGGTTGCCGGTGTAGCGGCTGTTTCTCCATCTATTTGCCGAAGGATGGATTGTAACAACAGCTCATTGTGCGGGCCGTTCTGTTGCTGGGTAACAAGCAATGCTTCATATTGTGCAAGCACTTCCCGGAATGCTTCTGGTGAAAGGCTGTTGAGCCATTCATTGAACGCTTCGCGTTCAGACGCGGTGGCAGTGCCAGCCGCAAATTTTGGTAGCAGATCCAGATAGTTCATAATCGTTGATTACTATAAAGACGGAGCCATGAAAAGAGCATGGATGGTGAAATGGAAATATTTTTTTCAGGGAATTACCGAGAAGAGAGAAAAGAATAAATGACTGAATTTCTTCACTTCACCTCTTACAGATTTGTTGGCGAGATAAAGCTGCTTGATCACTACGGATTTTGAAAGGCCCATGGCTGTGGCAATCTCATCGAGCGACAGGTCCTGGAACACATTCATTTCATAGATCATCCTTTGCCTTTCCGGTAACCGGGCGATGGCGCGGAGGGCGTATTCGTAAAACTCTTTGCTTTCCAGCGTTGAATTCCCGGCAGCCTCCAAACTGTTGCTGGTGGCTGTTTCCCGTTGTTGCCTGGCGCGGTTGCTGCGGTGCAGGTCCAGCAGTCGGTTGCGGGCCATGCGGAAAAGATACTGAGGTACGGAACGAACGGCAGTGAGTGATTCCCGTTTCCACCAGAGTTTGAGGAAGATATCCTGGATCACTTCATCTGGTTCTTCCACTACGCTGAATGGCTGGAGATAGCGTTGCAGCAGGGGCTGGTAGCGTTGGTACAGCAACTGGAATGCCGCCATGCTTCCGGTGCTGAGCTGTTGTAACAGTGCATCATCCGCAGGCATGGAAGTATCAGTGACCGTATGTAAACGTTCGGGTTGCAAGCGCTGGTTCAGTTTATGAATGATTTGAAACAGGCGGTTTAATGGCGGACAAGATCGTGATGGACTGTAAACTTAGAAAATATAATGGTATGCAGTAACTTTCTGTTTATGCCTTTTTTCTGTTAAGCATGGTGAAAAAATTATCTGCATAAGTACTGCCAACGGGTATGATGGTATTACCGATATGGATCTCCTGCCTTTCCACACTGTTGATCTTATCGAATGCCACCAGGTAGGATTTGTGCACACGCATGAAACGGTTGGGTGGCAGTGCCTCTTCCAGCTGTTTCATGCTCTGCAGGGTGATGATGCGTTGTGAGCGGGTGTAGATGGATAGATAATTCTTCAGTCCTTCCACATACAGGATATCATCCAGTTCCACCCTGATCATCTTGGTTTCCACCTTCACAAAAATATAACCACCGGTGAGCGGATGCAGGTCAGGCACGGCTGGCGGACGGTCTGCCGGGTTGGCGATCTTCCAGGCTTTCTCCACCGCTTTGTAAAAACGTTCAAAGGAAATGGGCTTCAGCAGGTAATCCACCACATTGTGCTCGAAGCCGTCGAATGCATATTCCTGGAACGCGGACGTGATGATCACCTGCGCCCTGTTCTGCAGCAGTTGCATGAACTGCACCCCATTGAGTTGCGGCATCTGTATATCCAGGAAGATCAGATCCACCGGCTGGCGGTTGAACGCTATGAGGGCTTCCAGCGGATTGGTATTCACACCGGCCAGTTTCAGGAAGGGAACCCTGCTGATATGGTCCTCGATCAGTTTGATAGCAAGCGGCTCATCGTCAATCACCAGGCAGTTGAGCATAGTCATGTCATTGGTTACGCTCATAAAGGTAATTGTAATTGTACATCAAACTCTTTTCTGGTGTTCTGGATATGGAGTAAGTCCTGCTGCGGATAGAGCAGGCTTAGTCTTTTCTGTACGTTCACCAGTCCGATGCCGCCGGTCTGGTCTTTCAGGAAATCATTCTTGAAATTGTGTATCGAGAAGTTCAGAAACTTATCCATTATAGTGATCTGAATGCTCACGGGCTTTGCCGGGTCCTGCACAATGCCATGCTTACAGGCATTTTCTATCAGCGGGAAAAGCAGCAGGGGCGGTACCTTCCGGCCGGTGATATCGCCTTCGATAATGAAGTGGATGAACAATTCCCCTTCGTAACGCAGCTTTTGCAGATCGATAAAATTATTGATATGGCTGATCTCTTTATCGAGTGTTACACGGTATTGTTCATCTTCTTTTTCATAGAGCATGTAGCGGATCATCTCTGATAGTTTCATGATACCGTTACTGGTTTTCTGGGCGCGTTCCAGCACGGCCATGCTGTAAATATTATTGAGTGCGTTGAAGAGGAAATGCGGGTTGATCTGCATTTTGAGGAAGCTGAGTTCGGCCTGCAGTTTCTGGTTCTCCAGGTCTTTGCGCACTTTTTCATGTCCGTACCAGACCAGCAACAGCCTGTAAGCAAAGGCGATGATGATGATCAGGAAGCTGAAAGAAATATAAGCCCTTACATAACTGTTCCATTGCATGGGGCTTACCGGTGTGGCAGGGAACTGACGGCCGGTTTTACCACCGGTGGCCGTGGTGTCGATGGCCGGGATTCTGCTGATGGCGGCTTTCACTTCAGCCAGCTTAGTTTCAAAGTTCCACATTTCAAGTCTGTACTTGATGAAGGTGAAAAGAAAAGCCAGCAGCAGGCTGCTGATCACCAGGGCCCAGATATTCTTTCGTTTGATGAAGAGGGCAGGGATGAGGTAAAAAGCGCAGCCGTAAAAAAGCAGGAAATTCACGCTGCCCAGGAGACCATAATTGAAAAAGAAATTCTCCCAGTTCCTGTACGGGGCGGCCAGGATCAGGGGCAGTCCCATCAGGAAATACAGGCCTTCCCAGGCCAGCCAATGCACCAGGAAAGAAAGCCAGGGTCTTTTGAAGAGTTCAACAGGCATCAGTCATTTCATTCTTTGCTACATATGAAGTTTACAAAAATATGGTGCATTTCCGCTTTTGTGTGACCAGTTCCGGCAAACGATGGATGAAACCGGGAATCCGCTTTACATTTTTTCAGGCCCTGTGGCGGAAGTTGGTCAAGTGGATTGGTCATTTGGTATAATGCATCAGGGATGAGGTTGGAATGGAAGGTATCTTCCCACTCAATTTAAATGCATTTATTCCAATGAAGAAATTTTTTGTATTCGCTTTAGCCCTTACTGCTGCGGCAACAGCAGGGGCACAGACCAAAGCAAAGAAGAAGAACATCGTGATAAAGGGACAGGTCCAGTTCCTCAATCCCGAGAAATATGCCGCTAACAATAAGGTCTGGATCGGGTACAGGGATGGAAGGGATTACAAGGCCATCGACTCCGTAGTAGTGAAGGAGGATGGCAAATGGCAGTTCACGGTAGATGCCAGCAGGCCCAGGTTCTATGATCTGGAGATCCTGAGATGGGACCGCATAACGGTTTGGGGCGATGAAGACGCCACCATCAACAGCCGTGGTTATGATACCGCTAAAATGAAGATCAAGAACAATCCTTATATCTTCATCGAAGGCTCTGCTGATAACCAGTTCCTCAACCTGGTTAACCATATGGTGTACAGGGATTACCAGAACATGATTGCCGTGAGCAAGGAAATGTACATTGCCGGAAAATCCGCCGATACCAGCTGGAGCGCTTATCTGAAAGGGCTGGATCCGTACAAGACACTGGCTGATGATTACCGCGACAGGCTCAAGGTGCTGATCCGCGCGTACAAAGACAGGCCTGTAGTGTTGGCCGGTATCAAGATGCTGAACTGGGAAAAGAACCAGGAAATCATCCTGCCGATCCTCACAGACCTGAAAAAGAAATATCCATGTTTCACGGAGATCGCAGAATACAAGAAAAAAGTGGAAGACAATATCGCGCAGGCGAAATTGCTGAAGCCCGGCATGCCGGTACCCGTGGTGAGCTACCCTGATGCTGATGGAAAGAATATTTCCACGGCGGATTACAAAGGGAAATATTTGCTGATCGATTTCTGGGCCAGCTGGTGTGGTCCTTGCAGGGCGGCTATTCCAAAGGTGAAAGCGTTGTATGATGCTTATAAGGCGCAGGGCTTTGATGTGTTGAGTATTTCAATTGACACGGATAGGAAAGCATGGGTGAAAGCGATGGAGGATGAGAAGATGCCATGGGGTCAAACGCTAAGCCCGGAAAAGAATAAGACGATGGATACTTTCTTGTTTAGCGGGATTCCGACGTTGTATCTGATAGATAGGGATGGAAAGATAGTGAAGAGTTATACGGGGTATTCAACGGATCTGGAGGTGAAGTTGAAGGAGGTGTTTGGGAAGTAAATGCAATCTTAAGTTTGTGAATATGTAATTCATAAATAATTCTTGAATATTCAATAGATATAATTACTTATTTTTCTAAAAAAAGAAAACCGGAATTAAAAGTTGTTTAAAAAAATACTTTATTATTATGATAATGTTTTTCATTAAACCTAATCCAATGAGTAATATCAAGAAATTTTATTTGTTGTGTGTACTTGGGTTGTTTAGCACCCACTTTGTGCTTGCTCAAAATAGAAATATAAGTGGTACTGTTACTGATCCCCAAAAATGCCCAATTCCAGGAGTTTCTGTAACTGTAAGGGGAACCGTGAATTCTACTTTAACTGATATTAATGGCAAGTTTTATCTTATTGTACCACCACGTGAGGTGATTTTGGATTTCTTTATGTATGGATACATTAATCCGGCGGTGGCACTGCCTCCTGAGCTTTCAGTTATAGATGTTGAACTAGAAGAAGAGCCTCCATTAATTATTATCGAATCTTTAGGAATTTTAAGATTTGTACCTAAGTTTTCACCATTATGTAACAAAGATCAAATGAACAAAGCATGGCCTGGGAAAACAGGCTTTGTTTGGTGTCGGGATTAAGTTATCAGGGTAGTATACTTTATTTTCATGAAATTACAAGGTGCCAGATTGGGGACTGATGGGCATTCAAGTCTTTTCAAACACCAATTCCTTAGTAAAGGTCGAAATGATGTCTTCAGTTTTATGAATTGCTGGTGTTCCTGTAAAAAGGAATACCAGCATTTTTAATTTATTCGGCCAATTGTTTGTTTGGTAATAAGTCGACTTTACTATATTTCTTTTTTACTCAGAATACTCTGTTTTTACAAAAAAATAGATGGAACCTCAATTGAATTGATTCTTTACGCATAAGCAAAAGCAATAGATGAGAAAGTGCGATGGAGTAATCGTGGTGCTCGGACATTAAAGTGGTTGACAGAGAAACTTGGAAAACTAATCTTACTTAAGAGTATTCCCCCGAAATAGTATAGTGGGAAATATTTATTTTATTGATTTATTATACAATGGTAGAGAAATAAAATCTCAAGTACTGTATTTTTAGTGAATTGATAACCATTAAACTATAAATCCAATGAGTAGCAATAAGCTATTTTTTTTGTTTATTCTAGGTTTATTTTCTAGTTACTTTTCGTTTGCCCAGAGCAGACATATTACTGGACGAGTTACTAACTCTCAAAATTATGCTGTATCAGGAGTATCTGTAGGTATAAGCGGTGCGAGTTTAAGTACACTAACTAATGTTGATGGTATATATTTCATAACTGCAAGAGCTGATTCAATACTCTTAACTTTCTATTACCCCGGATATGTTTATGAAGTAATTTCTGTACCCCCAGGTCAAACTGTAGTGAACGTCGTGCTTCAGGACGAACCTTTTTTAATCAGCCGTCGCCGTTTGTATGAAGCCAAGATATCTGATTATGAGTATTCACCTTTTAATGCTTTTCAAAAATGAATTACAGAAAGTTGATAGGAATACTTATTATCGTAGTTGGAGTTGCATCTTGCTCTAAGAAGGGCCATATAATCAATTCTAATCTTGAAAAAAAGGACCATACAGGTTCCAGTCTAGTTACTGAGGATTATAATTATTTCGGTACAATAATTGATTCTGTAACTTCAAATCCAATCCCTGGAGCTGATGTGATTAGGAAAGGTGTGGGATCGGGTGTGTTTACGGACGCAGATGGGAAATTTAATATCACAGTTCAAATGAATACTGTTCTTGTATGCTCCATGATTGGTTATATACCCAGAGAGATCAACGCAGGGATTTATGCGAATCTTGGGACCATAAAACTAAGACCAGAACCTGAATAACTATTATTCATTCAATTTAAGGCTGGTATTTCTAAATTTCCTGAAATACCAGTTTCTATTTATCTTAGTCTTGCTATTTATGTGAATTAGTGAAAATACTAATGAAATAAAATTACCTTAGCCGGAAATCACAGCCCTGATTTGACCCGGCCCATCCATACCCATACAGCAGAGGAAATGAGTTTTCTCCTGCAACAAACTGCTCAAAGCGATGAACGCGCCTTTGAACAACTGTTTGTTAGCCATAAGGACAGGGTATATGAGATCGCCTTCCTCTACACTGAATCCACCGTTTTAGCCGAAGAGATCCTCCAGGACATCTTTGTACAGGTCTGGCGGAAAAGGACCACACTCCCCACTATCATTGATTTTCCCTCCTGGCTATTCATCCTAACCCGTAATCGCAGCTTCAATGTGCTGAGGGATATTGCCCGCTTCAGTTCCGGTAATAAAGTGTTGGAACAGGCCGCGCCTGATACCAACGCAGACGCTGCCGATACAAAACTGCTTTCCTCTGAAGCCGATAAACTGGTTCATCAAGCGATGGAAAGACTTACACCTGCGCAACGTCAGGCCTTCATGCTGATCAAACTCAATGGCCTTAGCCGCGAGGAAACTGCCCGTCAGATGGGCATTTCACCCAACACGGTTAAAGTACATCTCCTGGCTGCCAGCAAGTCTATCCGTGCCTTCTTCCTTGAAAAAGACCTGCTGATCCCGGCTGTTGTGACCGCCCTAAAAATTTTCTCCTGATTTTTTCATCCTGCCTAATACATCTCTGTTTCCGTGGGTGTCTTTACTCCTGTACAGCCCGCTACCTTATCTATTCAACCAATGAAAATGAAGAGCAATCAGTATTTATCAGAACTTTTTGACCGTTACATCAACAAGACCTGCACCGACTCGGAGAAGCAGGAACTGATGCAATTGCTGGCAGACCCGTCCTATGAAGCTCAATGGAATGCCATCAATGAATCCTTTGAAAATGTACCTCAATTACAATATAACCTTGATCAGGATAATACAAAGTCCGTTTGGGAGGCTATAAACAATAGAACTTCCGGAGCAACAGGAAGCGCTCCTGTAAAACCATTGTACCGCCGCTGGTGGGCTGCCGCAGCGGCGCTGGTACTGATTGCTGGCGCAGCCTGGTTCTTATGGCTTAAGTCTGAAGAAAAAATCATCCAGATGTCCGTAGTGCTTGATATGCAGGATTCGATCATGCCCGGACAGGCCGGAGCTATCCTTAAACTGGACGATGGCAGGGTGATTGTGTTGGATAGCGTGCAGAATGGAACTATTACCAGTAAAGCGATAGTGGAGAATGGCGCCCTGACTTATAAATCAACTGATGCACCCTCAACAGGAGATGAAGTATATAACACGATGGTGACCATGCGTGGTAAACAATACAAAATGACCTTGCCGGATGGCACCAGGGTATGGCTGAATGCATCCACGCAACTCCGCTATCCTGTTGCGTTTCATGGCAAGGAGAGGAGAGTGCAGTTGAGCGGAGAAGCTTATTTTGAAGTTGCCCAGAATCAATCGCAGCCTTTCATAGTGGACGTGCAGAACAAAGGAGCAGTGCAAGTTTTAGGAACGCAGTTCAATGTGAACGCTTACCCTGAAGACAGCCGGTTCATCACCACGTTACTGGAAGGGAAAGTGCAGCTTAATTCCGCATTTAGAGATTCGAAGGGAAATAAGCAGCAAACAATCCTGGAACCGTCTTATCAGAGCATCATGCAACCCAATAAGGACATTGTTCTGCAAAGGGCCGATATGGAACAGACCATGGCCTGGAAAGAAGGGAAATTCGTATTCAAAAGCGCCAGGCTCTCTGATGTGTTCAACCAGTTGGGCAGGTGGTACGACGTGAATTTTGTGAATGGAGAGAATGTTGATGCCGCCTTCAGTGGCAGCATGTACCGGACCGATAATTTCTATGAACTGCTGAAACTGATAGAATTCACCAGCAACGTGAATTGTAAGGTGGAAGGCAGGACCGTGATAGTTACAAGTAAAAGTTAGTTGTTTTCGATAGACCTTAATCCGTATAGCCATTAAAAACAATCCGTAAAACAAAGCCGGAAGTGTTGCGAGCACTTCCGGCGGCGTTTGGTTTTCAAAATTGAGTTGATAACAAGTTTTTTCACCAAACCTAACAAAGGTATGATTCTGCTTTCAAATGGTCAACCCATTGAGGGGTTACCATTATTAACCAAAACCCCCGACCGGAAGAGGATAATGCACTGCGAATTGTCGTCCTCCGTCCGGTGGACAACAATTGTAAAAGCAATGAAATTGACTGTCTTCTTTCTTTTCTGTCTGCTTGTGCATGTACATGCTACTGGATATGCCCAGAAAGTGACACTGGATGCGAAGAATGCTCCTCTTGTATCCGTGCTTAAAAAAGTTACCAAACAGACCGGTTTTCTCTTCTTCTATGATGATCTTATGATCAGGCAGGCAAAGCCTGTGACAGTCGTTTTGAAGGATGTCCCATTACATGATGCGCTTACTATCATTTTCAGAGGACAGGCACTTTCCTATATGATCAACGATAAAAATATTGCAGTGGGAGCCCGGCCTCCACAGAACCTTCTAAATGGCGATACAACTCCTGTTCGCCGGCGTGGGCCCAATTATACTGTTGAGGGTAGGGTAGTGAATGCTTCTACAGGAGAGCCAATGTCTAATGTTTCCGTACTGGTCGAAGGATTAGAAATCGGAACTGTTTCAGATGTAAAGGGAGAATTTCGTATTGGTACTGTATTAGGAAACTGGATAGTTTTCTCTGCTGTAGGTTTTGAGAGTCACCGTGAAAAGATAGTAGGACCCAATCCTGCAATGATGATCAAACTGAAACCAAAGCCTTCGGAAATGCAACAGACTGTAGTTACCGGTATTTTCAACAGAAAAGCCAGCAGCTTCACCGGAGCCGCTGTAACCATCACCGGAGAAGAACTCCGCAAAGTAGGCAACGCCAACGTTTTCCAAAGCCTTAAAAATATCGTACCCTCCATGGTGCTCGATAATTTCTCATTGGGAAGCAACCCCAATGCACTACCTACGATACAACTCCGTGGGACTTCCACTTTCCCTGCAGACGAATCCGATGTGCAGGCCAACCTCAAAGGAAATTACCTCAAATCGCCCAATGAGCCCTTATTCATCCTCGATGGCTTTGAAGCCAGCCTGGAAAGGATCTTCGACCTGGACATGAACCGGATCGAACGCATGACCATTCTGAAAGATGCCGCTTCCAAAGCCATTTATGGAGCAAGGGCCGCAAATGGCGTTATCGTTATTGAAACGAAAAAGAATGGTACGGGCCGTGCTTTGGTTACTTATAATGCTGCCGTAGATATCGATATGGCTGATCTCTCCAGTTATAACCTGGCGAATGCGCATGAAAAATTGCAGGCAGAACTGATAGATGGTATGTATAGTTCTTCTGCATACGATCCCCAGCAATACATTGAAAGACAACAACTGTATAATCAACGTAAGAAAC
>NZ_JBQCGW010000032.1:0-14215 GCF_051955275.1 Pseudobacter sp.
GTTTCTCCAAAGAAACTCATGATCCCGAAAGGATCCAGTAAATAAGGAAGCAAAGAAGGCTCACCCGTTTTCAGAACAGAGCCTGCCATCAGCGGGGAGTTGCCCAGTATTGAACCGGTAAAATACAGGATGAATAACAATACACCTGTTGCATATACGCTGCGCGCATTGCGCCCCAGTATGGCTGCAGCAAATACCAGGCAGCAGCAGAAAAACACATCGGGCAGTCCGAATACAAGCAAGGGCCAGGCATAATCCGTGAAGGCAGCTGCGCCCAACTGATCTGTACTCAGCGTGCTCCATCCCAGCCAGCATGCCGGCATGGCGAGGGCCAATACAACAAATACGGCCAACACCAGCCCTGCAAGCCGGGTGATGAACCATTGCCATCTTTTAAGCCCACTGCTGAATACAAGGGCATCCATCTGCCATTGCTGATCTCTCAGTACAACTCCTGCACAGAAAACTGTACTGAGAAAAATGGAGAACAGGGATAAAAGACTTACGATATATGTGATCACATATGGGGAGTTCTTATGCAGGTCGGTTCCTCCGAAATTTCCTTTTGACATCAGGAAACCCAATACAATGAATAATACAAGTGATACTCCGAACGTCACCTGCCGCAGGTGATACCTCAATTCAAAGCGGAATAACAGGTTCAGCATACTGCCTCCTTTCCTGTATAACGGTTACCAGTAAGTGCATTGAAATACACATCCTCCAGGTCCGGGTGGCATAACTCAAAGCCTGCACCGGGTGAAGCATCGGATAAAACATGCACCTGTTGCCGGCCACCGATCATCCGGGTGGCGATCACATTCATGCTGCGCCTGTATTCTGCAACTGCCTCACGATGTACGGTTTTGCGCCAGATCCGGCCCTCCAGCTCCTGCATCAGGGTGCCGGGCTTACCCCGGAGAACGATCTGCCCTCCGGACATAACAGCCATATCAGCGCAGAGATCATGAACATCTTCCACAATATGAGTGCTCAGTATCACTACAATATTTTCACCGATGCCTGACAAAAGTTCGTAAAAACGGTTGCGTTCCATCGGATCAAGCCCGGCCGTTGGCTCATCAACGATCAGCAATTGCGGATTGCCCAGTAATGCCTGTGCGATCCCGAATCTTTGCCGCATGCCTCCTGAAAATGTATGTACAGATTGTTTGCGAACGCTGTAAAGATTCGTCTGCTCCAGTAAGGCCATCACCTGCTCCTTTCTTTCCGCCTTATTGGTGATGCCTTTGAGAATGGCGAGATGATGCAGCAATTCCATGGCTGAGAATTTAGGGTACACGCCAAAGTCCTGGGGCAGGTAACCCAGCTGCCTGCGCAGCAGCACAGGGTCTTTGAAAACTTCAAGGCCATCGAAGTACAGCTTTCCCTGGTCTGGTGGCTGAAGAGTGGCAAGGGTGCGCATCAGGGACGACTTGCCGGCGCCATTCGGGCCTAACAGTCCAAACATGCCATTCGGCATTGAAAGTGACACCCCTTTCAATGCCTGCACACCATTCGGATAGGTTTTGTGAAGATGATCGATACGAAGACGGTCCATGATCTGCGTTTTATTTGAACAGCAAACTAGGATAACGTGAACTGTTCCCAAACTAAAGATGGGCAAGGGCTGCAGAAGGATGATATGCGATGCGTTCCCCGTGATTTGCGGATAAATGGACTTATATCATCAAAAGAGGAACGTTCATCATTATTTTTTGTACAGGCGGGACCGGCAGCGTTCTTTTATCATTCATTTGCTTACATGAAACTGCAATCGCTGATAAAAAGACTGGATGTTTTTCTCTACCTGGGATTGTACTGCTGGCTGGCGGTAGCTGGGGTGATTGGGATTACCGGCAACCCTGCCGCCTCTTTCGATCATTATGGCAAAGCCCTGGTGACATTGCTCATTTCGCTATCACCCGTATTGATCTTTGTCTGGAACCGGCCGCATTGGCGGGACATATGGAGCCATAAAAAGTACAGGGCCGGCTGGATGCTTTGCTTTTTGGTGTTTGTTCCATTGCTGATGCTGGCTGCCAGCATATGCACCAACAGCCAGTCTTACTTCTGCAGGGATATCATATTCACCGGAGGTATTTTCACTTTATTACTTGAATTGATCTTGCTGCTGAACAGCTGGTTGCGCCGGAAAAGGGGCCAGTGGCAATGGATCCGGTCCATCAGCCTGGAGAAAGCGATTTTTATCAGTATCACGCTCATCACTGTGATCCTTTCAGTAATGGCCGTATCAAGCACAGGCAACCCGGAGTTTGACCAGAACGGGAAACTGCTGATCGGTTTTGTATTCGATGGCGCAAAACTGCTGCAGCAACCACTAGTGTTTTTCTGGTTCCTGCTGCAATTCCTTTTCATGTATGCCTGCGGATATTTCTATTTTCATGTCAACAACAGGTTTCTGGTTCCCATGGTGCTGCGTCAGCATGGCGTATTGCTGTATTCGCTGGCAGGACTGGCGCTGGTAAGTATCAGTTATCCATTGATCGGAGCTTTGCTGCACTGGCTTCCCATCAATGAGAGACTGGGATATGTTTTCCCGGCAGATCCTTTCCGGCTCGACAATGCCTTTGGCGCAGTCCTGATCTTACTGCTCAGCCTGCCTGTACTGCTGGCCCTGCAATGGGCAAGACAAAATAACCGGATCACGGCCCTTGAAAAAGAGAAATCTGAAACAGAACTGGCGCTGCTGAAGCAGCAACTCAATCCGCATTTCTTTTTCAATACACTCAATAACCTGTATGCGCTCAGCCTGCAGCAATCGAAGCAGACACCGGAAAGTATCCTGCAGCTATCGGAACTGATGCGGTATGTGATCTATCGCGCCAAAGAACCTGAAGTGGCAGTGGTTGAGGAAGTGAAATATATTGAAGACTATATTCAGCTGCAGCAGATCAGGATGAAACATCAGCCGGAAATAATATTCATGAAAAATATTAATACTGATACTCCCCGCATAGCACCGCTATTGCTCATTGTACTGGTGGAGAACGCATTCAAACATGGGGTAGAACCGGCGGAAGAGAAAAGCATGCTGCACCTGCAACTGGTAACCACAGCCACCAGCATGTATTTCAGCTGCATCAATTCATTCGAACAGGAAACAGATAGTGCTGCTGGCATTGGATTACAAAACCTGGAAAGAAGATTACAGCTTCTGTATCCCGGAAAACACCGGTTGAAAACCGCGAAGGAAAATCATATTTTTAAGGCTGAACTGGAACTTGATCTCACATGAAACTGCGCTGTTTAATTGTAGATGACGAGCCCCTGGCTCATGAAGTGATCCTCCGGTATATTGAGGATGTGCCGTTCCTGGAAACGGCCGGACAATGCTACCTGGCTACAGAAGCCCTGTCGTTCCTCGGTTCCCACCAGGTTGATCTGGTGTTTCTGGATATCAGGATGCCCAAGCTCAGTGGCCTGGATTTTCTCCGCACATTACAACAGCGCCCGATGGTGATCATCACCAGTGCTTATGAGGAACATGCACTCGAAAGCTTTGAACTGGAAGTGGTGGATTACCTGCTCAAGCCGTTCCGCTTCGATCGTTTCCTCAAAGCTGCCAACCGCGCCCTCAGTCTGCACAGTCTCCGCCTGCAACCTCCACAAAACCCGCCAGCAAAGGCTTTGGCTGCACCTGATGCTTCCAGCATTTATATCAAATCTGACAAAAAGCTGGTGCAGCTGCCTTTTGATGAGGTCTGGTTCCTGGAAAGCCTGGGCAATTATGTGAAAGTGTGGAATGAACAGAAATATATCCTTACACCCAGAACCCTCAGCAGCTTTGAATCACAGCTGCCCGCAGAACATTTTGTGAGGGTGCATAAGTCCTATATCCTCAACAGGAAATACCTGCATTATATCGACGGGAATTTGATCCGTTTAAAAAACGGAAAAACACTTCCTTTCGGAAAAAGTTACCGGCAGATGGTAAAGCAATTGCTCAACGGCTAAACCGGCAGGTACTGCAACACATCTTTGATGGTTTCCAGTTTCCTGAAATTTGCATGCTCCAGTTCGCCTTCGTGAATTTCATGCGCCCAGGTGGTATGAAAAGGAATATGTACTGCATGTCCGTTGAGTTCCAGTACCGGAAGCACATCTGATTTGATGGAATTCCCCAGCATCAGGAATTCTTCAGGCGCACAATCCAGGTGCTTCAAAAGCTTTTTGTAATCAGGTACTTTTTTATCGCTCATGATCTCGATATGATGAAAATAATCCTGTAATCCTGATTTCTTCAGTTTCCTTTCCTGGTCAAGCAGGTCGCCTTTGGTGGCCACAACCAGCCTGTATTTACCTTTCAATGCCTGCAGTACCAGTTCCACATCATCCAGCAATTCGATGGGATGCTGCATCATTTCCTGTCCCAGCCGGATCACTTCATCCACCATCTTCAGTGTGCCGTGGCCTTCCGTAACGCGGGAGATGGTCTCGATCATACAAAGCAGCATGCTCTTGATCCCGTATCCATAGAGCGGAATATTGGCCATTTCAGTTCTGAACAATTCCTGCGATACGCTGTGATGTGGCAGGTAGTCTTCCAGCAGCGCACATAATTTCTTTTCCGTTTCCTGAAAATAAGGTTCGTTCACCCATAAGGTATCATCTGCATCAAAGGCAATCACCTTGATCCCGTTGTACATAGTTTTTTCAATTGTGTCCGCAAATTTGCAATATTCATTCAGGAAATTAAAGGACATTTGTCCCAACCAATCCTTATGGTAAGAACAAATCCATTTTATCTTCAGTTCACTGAAAAGCTGTTTGCTGAAAGCAGCAACAGGCCTGACTTTGTACTGAAGAGTTTTGAGCCTGGCAGTTTCCTCCTCCGTCAGGGCGCCATCGCCACCAAAGTGATGGTGGTAAAAGAAGGCATCACCAAATGTTACCTCAGCGAAGAGAACGGGAAGGATTATATCATTGAATTTCTCAGTACAGGAGAAAGTATAGGCGACCTGGAAGCGATCAGGAATACGCCCTGTATTTGTCATATCGAAGCGCTTACCTCCGTGCAGGCATATGTAATAGACATGCCTTATTTCAAACACCTGCTGGAGCGCAACCTTGAACTGAATCAGTTATTGCTGCAGGTATTGGCAGAGCGTGTAATGAATACGAGCCTTCGCTCATCAGCACAGCAACTGTACACAGTTGAGCATGGTGTGAAAAAACTGCTGGAACTGCAAACCAGGCAGCAGCTCAATTTCTCCAAGGAAGATATGGCCGCTTACCTGGGCATTACCCTGCGAAGCCTCAACAGGGCGCTGAAGAACTTATCGCAAGAAGCCTGATCATTCGCTTTTCAGTGATTTTACCGGGTTCATCATAGCGGCCTTGATGGCCTGGAAACTGATCACCACCAGGGCAATGATCATGGCGATCAATGCGGCCCATATAAATACCATCACACCAATATCGATCCGGTAACTGTATTTGCTCAGCCAGGATTGCAGGAAATACAGGGCCAGGGGAGAAGCGATCACGCAGCTCACCATCACCAGTAACAGAAAATCTTTTGTAAGCAGAAGGATCAGTTGTGAAACTGATGCTCCCAGTACTTTTCGGATCCCGATCTCCTTGGTGCGCTGCTCCGCGATGTAGGCGGCCAGGCCGAACAATCCCAGGCAGCTGATGAAAATGGCCAGTGCTGCAAAAATAGCCGCCAGCTTACCGATCAGCATTTCCAGTTTGAACTTGGCAGCATAGGTTTCATCCGCAAATTTATAGGTGAAAGGAAAGGCCGGACTGTATTTATTGAAGAGGGTGGTGAGACCGCTGATAGCGTCACTGGTACTAACGCCAGCGGGTATACGCAGCATTGCGGAGCTGCCGGGCTTATTGTCTATCAGGAACATAGTAGGATCTGCACTGGTGAACGGAGAAATCATGAGAGCATCTTTTACTACGCCTGCAACGATATATTCACCTCCCTGCCAGTTTATCTGCTGGTTCACGGGATCTTTCAGACGCATGGCAGCAACAGCGGCTTCATTCAGCAGCACACTGACAGAATCATTCTCATGTTTGAAACTGCGACCTTCTTTCAACTGCATGCCCAGGGTATTGAAATAATCCGGTGTGGTGACGATGATGCCCATTTCGATGGTCTCATCAGCTCTTTTTCCCTGCCATTCATCTACATCGGCATGCCAGTAAACATTGGTAGACGGACTGCTGGCTGAACTGACGGAAGCGGCCAGTCCCTGCTGGATCGCTTCGTTCTTAAAAGCCGCGAAGTTGCGTTTCAGATCAGTGTTCATGTCCATTTCCACTACCCGGGCCAGATCATACCCGCTGGGCCTGTCTTTGGCATAATTGATCTGCCGGTAGATAACGATGGTGCTGATGATGAGCGCTACAGAACAGCTGAATTGCACCACAACCAGTACACGGCGGAATGGCGACTGGCTGCGTCCTTTACCCAGGCTGCCTTTCAGCACTTTCACCGGTTGAAATGCGGAGAGATAAAAGGCAGGCCTGCTGCCTGCCACCAGCGTAGTGATCACTACCAATGCCAGCATCATGCCCCAGAAAACCGGGCTGCCATAAGGAATGGACATTTTCGTTCCGGTAAGTGTATTGAAAGCGGGAAGTACTAGCTGCACGCCTATCAGTGATATACAGAAAGCAACCATGATCAACAGGAAGGATTCTGCCAGGAACTGGATGATCAGTTGTTTCCTTTCAGAACCGATCGCTTTACGGACACCCACTTCTTTAGCGCGCTTCTCAGAACGGGCGGTGGTGAGGTTCACGAAATTGATGCAGGCGATCAGTAATACCAGCACACCTATCCAGGTAAAGATCCGGACATATTCCAGGAAGCCTTCCGTATCCTTTCCATTTACATATTTGGAATAGAGATGCCAGCGGTCAAGCGCCTGCAGGGTTACATAAGATCGCTGCGCATTGGGAGAATTCTCTATATGCGTTATCTTCCTGATCTTAGGCGCCAACTGTTCATAAGTAGCGCCAGGCTTCAGTTTTACGAAGATCTGGTGGCTGTTGTTATTGAAATTCTCATGGTCCAGCCTGCCTCTCGGACTGATAGCTTCCTTATAGGCAAACGGAATGATATACTTGAAATTGAAATTTGAATTGGAAGGAAGGTCTTTTAATATGCCGGTCACTTTCAGATCGTGCTGGTTATCTATCCGCACCATTTTATTCATGGGATCCGCATCTCCGAAGAGCGCTTTGGCAGTAGATTGTGAGAGCACAATGGAATAGGGATCCTTCAGTACAGTGGCTGCATTCCCTTTCAGTAACGGGAAACCGAACATCAACAGAAAATCGGCTCCCGTAATGCCGCCGTTCTGGTAGATCTTTGTTTCTCCCACCATCAGTCCATGCCATCCCATCCAGTCGCTTTCCGCCACTGCCTCAATATCCGGAAAACCTTTTTTCAGTTCATCGGCCAGCCTGAGCGAGGAGGTCTGAAAGGTGAGCGTATCTCCATTGCTATTGAAATTCCTTTGTACACGGTACAGTCTGTGATGGTCAGGCAGGAATTTATCGTATGAATATTGATAATATACCCAGAGCCCGATCAGCAGGGCCACGGCCATGCCGGCAGCCAGACCGAACACATTGATGCCGCTGTACGCTTTGTTCTTCAGTAAATTTCTCCAGGCAGTCTTGAAATAATTACGGAACATAAACGGGATTTGACAGGAATGAACCAACAGCTATGCCAGTTAATAACCTGTTGAATATAAGCAATTTGGTTTGAAGTAATGTAAATCCATTGTTCGTTTCCGGACAGTTGCCGTCCGCGTTTGGACAGCCGCCCCCCAAAAGTATCACAGGCCGGCGCTGCTCCCAACAACCGGGAACATCATGTACAAAAGCTTTATCGCTCGCCAAAACACCTGCTGAAAAAGAGGGGATCAGCAGGAAGATAGAGCAGTTACAATAGTGGCGGCACTAAAGGATGCGGAAACCGCTCACCGAAAATGTCTTTATAGTTTGAAACTGCCGGAAAAAAAACACGAAAAAATATGTAGCCATTTCCCTTCCTTTTTATAATTTAGTAGGCAAATGGCTACCTAATGGAAAAACGCAGGGATGTATTTCAGGCTATCGCAGATCCTACACGCAGAGGGATCATCGATCTGCTGTGCAGGCAATCGCTTAACCTCAACAGTATAGTGGATCATTTCGATTCCAGCAGGCCCACCATTTCCGAGCATATCAAAATACTGGAGGAATGCGGGTTGGTATTTATTGTAAAACAGGGGAGGGAGCGGATCTGCGAAGCCAGGTTGAAAGGTCTCGAAGATGTGGCAGGCTGGGTGGAGCAGGCACGTAAGTACTGGTCGGGCACCCTGGATTCAATGGAAATTTATCTTACCAACATACAAAAAAACAAAAAACATGCTACAACAAAAGGAGCAAAACGCAGCAATAAAGGAAAATGACCTGCTGATCACAAGAGTGATAGACGCCCCGCGGGAACTGGTTTTCAGTATCTGGACCGATGCAAAGCATCTTGAAAAATGGAATGCGCCCACTGGCTGCACGCTTCATTACAAGAAAATAGATATTATGCCCGGTGGAGAATTCCATTCCGTGGTGCATAACCCGGATTATCCTGATTGCTGGGTAAAGGGTGTTTACCTGGAGATCGTAAAACCCGAAAGGATCGTGTATGTAGTGGAAATGACGGATGAAGCTGGCAACTCCAACCTGCCGCAGTTCCGGAACAGTGAGTGGCCTGCCTCTATGATCGTGAGTGTTAGCTTTGAAGAAGCGCCAGGCAATAAAACAAAACTCATTTTACGTCAATCAGTATCCGAAGCTGCTGCCAGGAATAAAGGGGCTTACCAGGGATGGATCTCCAGTTTCGATATACTGGAAAAATACCTGTTAAGTTTGTAGAAAGGGAACCGTTGAGTATCATGAATGCACGAAAAGATAGGATATTGAGTTTTCCGCCAATCAGGACTTCTTCAGTTGCTGCACCTGTTCGGTTACGCCGTTAACGTGCTGAAGCGTTACGTAACCGCTGGCATCTTCCAGCACCACCTGCCAGGAGATTGCTTCAAATGCATGGACTTCAAGCGCCTTGAGCAGTTTGTACCCACTGTACTGTTTATTGATTGTTGTAGCAAGTGCTGCAGGCAATGTGGCAGCACCTGCTTCGGCAATCATGTAGTTCATCAATCCTTTGCGGCTGAAAGAAGCCCGGCTGCTACGGCCATGTTGCAGGAAGCTCACGAAATAACTGCCTGCTTCATTGCTTACCCACTGCTGATTGGTAGCATCTGGGAAAAGCCGGGCAAATGCGTTCTTCAGTTTGAGGTTGGAAGCCGGAGAATACGATGTGGTTTTCAGATAAGCAGGAGCAGTTTCGCTTACAAATTCTGCCGCCTGCCCGGAGATGACAGACGGCGCTGTCTGCTGAGCCCCTGCCTGCTGCTGCACAGCCAGCAGCAACAGCAAAGAGGCAGCATGTGTTAAGGTTGCTTTCATAACGCTGTTTTTTTGTTATGAAGTTATCCTGCACAAATTTCGAACGCTATAAGCAATGATTCAATTACTGTCAGTTTTCGATCAACTTCTGGCGGAAACATAGTCCGATGGTGTAATTCCGAATTGTTCCCGGAAGCATTGTGTGAAATAGGAGGGACTGCTGAAGCCCACGCGATAAGCCACTGCGGATATCTCTTCACCAAGTTTCAGCAGTACGGATGCTTTCTGCAAACGGTACTGCCTGATGAAGTCGTTAGGAGAAATATCAAGCAAGACCCTGAGTTTGCGGTTCAGCGTACTGCGGCTCATATTGCAGATCCTGGCGAGGTAATCTACTGACAGTTCGGGTGAATCCAGCTTCCTGTCCATCTCTTCATGGAGGTCAGCAGGATAAAACCTGTATGCGCTGTACGTGGATCTGCCTTCATCTGCTGGCAGAGATCAAAGCCATCTTTCTCAGACATCATCACATCGCTGATCACCAGTTCCGGTAATTCGCGAAGCACTGTATCCCAGGCCTTTGCGCCATTTGACGCTTCCAGCACACGATAGCTGGTACGCATGCTGTCTGCCAGGAAGGAACGCAATTCCTGGTTGTCTTCCACGATAAGTACTAATGGCGCATATTCATTTCCGCTAGCCGGTTCAGGGCTTTTGACTGCAGGAGAAGTAGTTGCGATGGCTGCCGGTACACGTTGCACGGGGATCTTTACCCTGAACCGGGTATCTCCGGGGTGGCTTTGCAATTCTGTAGCGCCATTCATGAGAGTGGTGAATTCCTTTACCAGGGCCAGCCCGATTCCCGTGCCACCCTGAACATTGTGCTGCGCCTGGTAAAAACGTTCAAAGATGCGCTGCTGACTGGCTTTGGGGATACCCGGGCCATCGTCCTTCACCTCCAGTAACATATCTTCATCCACCGGAAGCAGCTTTACGGCAGCAGTCCGTTACTACGGCTGGCATAACTGATCTTTCCACTTTTACCGTTCACCCAACCGGCACCTTTCTGTTGTTTTTGCAGAAAGCACCAGTCGAACCCATTGAACGCGTAACGTATCTGGTTCACGTTCCAGGCGGCGCCGGAATCATTCCGGAGGGCATGCAGCAAAGGCAGCCTGGTAGCACGGAAGCTTTCCATATCGAAGCGATCGGCCCGCATGCCGTCATACATCAGTACCAACTGGTTGTCGTGACGCGTAAGGAGGTAGTAAATGGCGTTGGCGCTCAATCCTGAGCTATCCCTGAGCTGGTGGCGGAAAGTTTTGAAGTTCCTGTCGTCATAGCGACTGAGCCCATCCAGTGTGCTCACCCAGATGAATCCGTTGATGTCCTGGGAAATGCCGCTGACATAATTCTGAGGAAGGCCTTCTTCAACGCCGTACATCTGTTGGTTCACAAAACGGGCCTGGCCATTACCTGTACCGGGAAGGCATAGGAGCAGCAGCAGGATCATCCTGCACATCAAGAGGGAGGTGCTACACAAAATCTGCATGACTGTCCCGGAGCGGGTTGTTGATCCTGCGAAAGTAGAAATTTTATCGTCAAAAAAGGTGGGTGGAAACACGGAAACGGGCAGTCCGGGGCTGTTTTAAGGCAGATAGGTAGTGTATAGTATTGAATAACTTTAGCAGTTAGCAGTCAATTTCTTTGATAAATGAATTTCCTTGTATAGTTTTGCAGCGCATTCCTTTTTACTCACTCATAAAATCAAAGGAATCATGACAGAATTTATCTCCATATCATCATTTTCAACTGCTGCCTGAGCAGCAAGCGTCTGATTTTTTTCCCATTTCATTCGGTTCACTCATGGCAGCCATTTCCAAAACGGTAAATGGATAATTCCCATGGACAGGATCATTATACAGATCTCTGCCGGTCGCGGACCGGTGGAGTGCAGCAGGGTAGTAGCGCTTCTGAAAGAAAAAATAATGAAGCAGGCACTGCGTGCAAATATTAAAATAGAAGAACTGGATTCCACAGCGGGACCGGTAAAAGGAACATTATATTCAGTCACCTTGCAGGCGTCCGGCTCTCGGTTGGATCTCTTCAGCAGGGAGTGGAGGGGCACTGTCAAATGGGTAGGGCAGAGCCCGTACCGGAAAAACCATAAACGGAAAAACTGGTTCGCAGGCATTTCCATTTTCAACGTGCAGGAATTACCCGCATGGGATCCACGCGATGTTCGGTTTGAGACCTGCCGGGCATCAGGGCCTGGTGGTCAGAACGTGAACAAAGTGGAAACCGCCGTCAGGGGGATTCATATTCCTTCCGGTATACAGGTGCTGGCAATGGACAGCCGCTCTCAATTGCAGAACCGCAAACTCTGCCTGGAAAGACTCCACGCAAAAGTGATGGCCTGGCAGATGGAGCAACTGATGCAGCAACAGCAGGAACGCTGGCAACTGCACAATGTGCTGGAAAGAGGCAATGAGGTGAAAACGATCACGGAAGCATTGTAAGCAGATGCCGTGCAGCAGTACTGATTTGTGCGGGTTTCAACTCTTAACAACTTTATTTGGTAGAAATATACCGATTGGTATAATTTTGTACCTGCACTGCATCGCCTATGACCAAAAGTGAACAAACAAAGGCTTTCATTATCGAAAGAACGGCGCCTCTTTTCAACAAGAAAGGATATGCCGGTACCTCCATGTCTGATATCACTGAAGCCACCCATCTCACCAAAGGCTGTATCTACGGCAATTTTGTGAACAAAGATGAAGTGGCGCTGGCAGCATTCGACTACAACGTAAAAAAGCTGAATGCCGTTATCCAGGAGGAAATGGACAAATACAGTACTGCCCGGGAGAAACTGCTGGTATACGCCAAAGTGTACGGCAAATACCCCGATAATCCCTTTCCACCCGGCGGTTGCCCCATCCTCAACACTGCCACGGAATCCGATGATACCCATCCGGAACTGCGGAAAAGGGTCAGGGGAGCTATCACCAGCTGGAAGAAAAAACTGGCAGGCATCGTGGAAACGGGCGTCAAAGCAAAGGAGTTCAGTAAAAAAACTGACCCCGAACAGGTGGCGCTGGTGATCATCGCCCTGCTCGAAGGAGGTATGATGATCGCAGGCGTGCTGGACAAACCCGTTTACCGGGCATCCATCATGCAGTCGATGACAGCCTTTATCAATAATATCGATTAAGATTTTTATTTCGACATAAAATATACCAAACGGTATAATCACAAACAAAGAATAATATGAAAAGGGTAGTTATAACAGGGATGGGAGCCATCACCCCGCTCGGTAATTCAGTAGAGGAGTTTTGGAAGAATATCCTTGCCGGCAAATCCGGCGCAGGCCCGATCACAAAATTCGATACTTCTAAATTCAAGACCAATTTCGCCTGCGAAGTGCGCGGCTTCAATGCTGAAGAATATATTGAAAAGAAAGAACTGAAGAAATACGATCTCTTCACCCAGTATGGCATTGCCGCTACCGATCAGGCCATCAAAGATGCAGGTATCGATTTCAGTACCTGGACCAACGAACAAAGGAACGATATTGGTGTGATCTGGGCATCAGGCAATGGTGGGATCAGCACTTTCGAGGACCAGTTGAGAGATTTCCATGGTGGTGACGGAACGCCCCGCTTCAATCCCTACTTCATTCCCAAAATGATTGTGGATATTGCTGCAGGTGTGATCTCCATCCGTAACAAGCTCTATGGCCCCAACTATTGCACCGTTTCTGCCTGTGCATCTTCCAATACGGCCATCGTAAATGCCTTTGACACCATCAGGCTTGGAAGGGCTAAAATGATGATCACCGGCGGATCCGAGGCTGCCGTTACCCCTTCCGCAATCGGAGGCTTCAACGCAGCACAGGCGCTGTCGAAAAGAAACGATAATCCGGCAGCAGCATCCCGTCCATTCGACAAAGACCGTGATGGTTTTGTTATGGGAGAAGGCGGCGGAGCGCTGATCCTGGAAGAACTTGACCATGCACTTGCCCGCGGTGCAAAGATCTATGCAGAGATCGTGGCAGGCGGCATGGCAGCAGATGCTTACCACCTCACCGGAACCGCTCCTGACGGCTATGGTGCAGGCGTTGGTATGGAATATGCACTGAAAGAAGCCGGCATCAAACCAACCGATATCGACTATATCAATACACACGCCACTTCAACACCACTGGGCGACGTAAGTGAACTGATTGCGATAGAGCGCGTATTCAAAGGCCACCCCGTTGTGATCAGTGCTACCAAATCCATGACAGGTCACCTGCTGGGTGCAGCTGGCGCAGTAGAGAGCATCATCAGTATCCTGTCTATCCGCGATAATATTGTTCCGGCTACCATCAATACCGAAAATATAGATGACCAGATCCCGAAAGATCTCAATATCCTGTTGGGACAGGCAAAGGAAATGCCGGTGAATTATGTACTGAACAACACATTCGGCTTCGGTGGTCATACGGCCGCCACGCTCTTCAAAAAATACACCGCATAAACAATCGCACCCCGGCCATCACCGGGGTGTTGTTTTAATCACATAACGGTAAAACAGCTTCTGGCCGATATTTCGTACATTAAAGTATCATTCACTATTAATAATACGAGATATGGCGGAGAACAAAGAACTGAGCATCAGGGTCCGGCAGTTAACGGTAGATGATTTTGAGGAAGTGGTGGCCATGCAACTGGCAGCATTTCCACTGATGAAACCCTGGACCAAGGAACAGTGGGAGCAAACCGTTACCACC
>NZ_JBQCGW010000033.1:0-59705 GCF_051955275.1 Pseudobacter sp.
CCTTTATCTTGCTGTGATAATCGTTGAAGACCTCCTCTCTTTCCATCCGCAGGCAAATGAGCGAATTCACCGTAAAGAACCTACGGTAATTGATGCGGGTGGCGGTATCACGATGATAGCATGGGACATAATACAGCTTATTCAGCAGCTGTTTTATCAGTTTTTCATCAGTATTGATTGCATCCAGCCGCGTATCTTCATTTTTACCTGACGCATCGTTCAACTGCTCCTGAAGCAGCTGTAAAGCCGGCAAAGAAACCGGCAGCAAAAGTTCTTTATACTTCAGATAAAATGTATCTTCTTTTTTGACGATGCTGAAGGAACCAGGCGCAGGTCCGGCTTCTTCCAGTACAGGCAGCATTAGTTTTCCGGGAAAGTCAGGATGCTTCCAGTTGATATCGAAGTATTCATAAAATGCGGAGTCAGGGCCGCGTTCCAGAACATCCTTCAGTCTGCTGTTCTCCGTTGACATCGCCATATGATTGGGAACGATATCCTGCAGCCAACCCATTTTTTTATGTTGCAGCATCCGGCTGATCAGACTCAGTTCTTCTTCGGTTCCGATCTCAGGATTCAATACTGATGGATCAGTAACATCATATCCATGCATACTTCCTTTTGATGCCATTGTAACAGGAGAAGCATAAATGGTACTGATCCCAAGCTGATGGAGATAATCCAGTTGCTCCCGGAGAGCATTGAAATTGAATTGAGCATGCAATTGTATGCGGTAGGTAGAAGCTGGAAGATACATTATAATTGTTTTTCAAAAATGACAACGGAATACGGGTTGATCTGCCAGGTGTCCTTCATTACATCCTTAGCAGGCTTCTCTTCACCACCCCATTCAACAGATGACGAATCGAATATTCTACTTACCCCGCCAGAAAGCGGGAATTCAGTAGTAACAGCGGCTGGATTGAAATTCAGGAATATCAGCAACTGTTCTTTACCGGATGTTCTGCTGAAGCCAATAAGACCTTCTTCCTCAACAGGAAGGATCTGAAGATGCTTCCTGTCCAGGCAACGCAGCGCTGCTCTGGTTTTCCTGAGGTTGATCAGGTATTGATAATAGGAAAAGAGTGCAGCAGCCTGCTTTTCCCCGGTGTTCCAGGAAAGCCTGCTTTGCTGAAAAGTTTCCAGCAGGTTCGGATCAGGCGAAACACTATCATCTTTGAAATAGCTGAATTCTTCTTCTCTTCCTTTTTTGGTAGCCTCGCGTAACTGCTCATCGCTGTAGTTCACAAAAAACAGGAAGGGGTTCTTTTCTCCATATTCCTCTCCCATGAAGAGCAAGGGAATATGCGGTGATAATAAAACAGTACCTGCTACCAGTTTCAAACATTCGAATGGCAGCATGGTGCTCAGCCTGTTGCCCTGTTTCCGGTTGCCCACCTGATCATGGTTCTGGGCGAATACTACAAATTGTCCATACGGCAAGTCTCCGGCCGGTACACCGAAATGCTTTTTCCGGTGAACGGAGAACTGACCTGTGTACACATAAGAATCACGGATGGATTTCACCAGGTGCCAGGGTTCGCCAAAATCCTCATAGTATCCATTCTTCTCTTTGGTGACCAGGGAATGCAAAGCGTGGTGGAATTCATCAATCCACTGAGCAGCCAGCCCATAGCCACCTCTGGCGGTATCACTTATGTATTTCGGATCATTCAGGTCCATCTCGGCAATCAGGAATTTCTTTCGCCCGCATTCCTGTTCCAGCATATTCACCTTGCGCTGTAAAACCGCAATGAAATGATCGGCGCTGAAATCCCTGATGGCATGAACGGCATCCAGTCTTAATCCGTCTATATGAAATTCATTCAGCCACATCAGTGCATTCTGCCAGTAATAATGCCTCACGCCATCAGCCCATTCATCATCATAATTGATGGCCGGCCCCCACGGTGTTTTATATTTTTCTGTCAGGTAAGGTCCATAACTGGTGAGGTAATTCCCTTCGGGCCCGAGATGATTACAGATCACGTCCAGTATTACGGCAATTCCCGTTTCATGCGCTGCATTTACCAGTTCTTTCAGTCCCCTGGCAGCACCATAAGTTTCATGAACGGCAAACGGGCAGACCAGGTCGTACCCCCAGTTCCGGTTCCCGGCAAAACCAACAACAGGCATGAGCTCTATAGCATTTACACCCAGGGATTGCAGGTAGGGAAGTTTTTCAATGATCCCATAAAAACTGCCTGATGGTGTAAATGTTCCCGTATGGATCTCATAGATGATCAGCTCGCCAGTATTCATTCCTTTCCACTGATGGTCCGTCCACACAAAGCTATTACCAACAACGGCCGAAGCGCCATGCACACCATCAGGTTGGTGCCTGGAAGCCGGATCCGGCATGGGTTCCGAGTCATCAATCCTATACTGATACCTGGTACCTTCGGTAATATCCGGAAGCGTGATGGAATAATATCCATGCTCCAGTTTCTCCGGAGAATATTTATTTCCATTTACCAGCAGTTCCACTTTTTCCGCCTCCGGCGCCCAAAGTATGAATGTGCAACTGTTGCCCTCATGCAAAAATGCCCCAACATCAGGCCATTGAATATTCATAGATAAGTATTGAAATAGTTACAGAACCGGCCCGCTTACAGGATATGCGTGCGTTGCTTATAATTACCATAGTCTTCAATGAAATCCTCCTGGTAATGATTCACATTATGCAGAACAACACGGTCCGGCCGACAATTATCCTCCAGTAGCCGGATACGTTCAGCTATTTCATCCATGGAAGTGAAAACCGGTATTCTTTCAGCCACCTGTTCAGGCGTAATATCCTGCGAAGCTTCATCATAATGCGCAGGCAGTGAAAGATCTGCCAGTTTTTCAACACTTACCATATTGGATCGCCACTGATCCCATGCACTCATAACGGCTTGCTCCTTTTCTCTTGCATAGGAAAAAGACAACTGAAGGAATACCGGTTTTCCTTCGCCGCCTTTACTTCTGAATGCATCCACTTTCTGTCTGGTATCTTCGATATCATCACAGGTAGTAAGCAGGCCATCAGCCCATTCACCCAGCCAGCTGGCAGTTTCCAGGGTCAATGCACATCCGAACAAAAGCGGTACCGACAGGGGAAGCGTATACAATTTTGCTTCTTTCACATTGATCATACCCCTGTGAGTGACTTCTTCTCCATTCAGTAATTTTCTGATCACCTGCGCAGATTCCAGCAGTCTTGCATTCCGGTCTTTTTTATCCGGCCAGGGCTCTCCGGTGATACATTCATTCAATGCTTCACCGCTACCGAGCTCGATGTTGAACCGGTCAGGATACATTTCCGCTAAAGTGGTTATGGCCTGGGCTACAATGGCAGGATGATATCTTTGTCCGGGTGCACATACCATGCTGCAAGGGATGCGGGTGGCCTGTAATGCAGCTGCGATCCAGCTGAACGTAAACCCACTCTGCCCCTGCCTTTTACTCCAGGGATGAAAATGATCAGAGGAATGAATGGCATCGAATCCGGCTTTCTCAGCCTTGATGGCCAGTTCAAGCAGGTGCGAAGGAGAAAATTGTTCATGTGATGCGTGATACGCTACAGTTGCCATTTGTATTTTTTTATTCGCCTGTTTCATCATGAGGAGCATCAACCGGCTTGGACTGTGAGGAGCCTTTCTGCCGGAGAAAAATGGAAAGCACCACTATGGCAAAGACCGACAGGAATTCACTTTGCCAGTTCTGAAAAGACTCGAACCAGAACCGGCTGTCGGCAATGTATTTACCCAGAGTTTCAGGTGGAAGGCCTTTGGCAGCCAGTTGTTCATTCTCGTCTTTCAGACTGCCATGCAGATGCAGCAACATGGAAAGCAGGAAGAGCAGGAGTAACGCAATGCTCAGTGAATGCTTGTACAGGCTTAACACCCACCCTCCTTTCCTGACCGGCCAGGGAGCGCCCTTACGTTTTGGAGAAGGCTCTCTGTCCACTTCTTCCTCGCCCTCAAATTTCTTGGACTCCGATGAGCCTTTCTGATACAGAAAGATGGTCAGGATCACAAAGAGGGCCATTTGAAGAAATTCACTTTCCCAGTTCTCAAAAGTGGATTGAATGAAATGTCCCGACCGGATATAATTGCCTGCTGATACAGGTGCCTGGCCATTATCCTGTCTTTCTTTATTATATTCCTGCAGGCCGGTAAAGTACTGGCCGATCAAACTGAAAACGAATAACAACAGGAAAACAACCGATAAACTATTTGTCCGTATATACTTAATCATACAGATAGTTTGTTTTCTCTGAACCATACCATTTATATACCAACGTTTACTGCGCGTACCTGTCTTTTATCAGCGCACTCGCTTCCCTTTCTTTGTGTAATTGTTTATACATGTCTGCACGCACTACTTTAAACAGTATGCAGTTTTTCCGGGGACACATCTTCGTTCGATCCTTTCTTACTTTGAAGAACTACCAATGACTGTGCTGACACAGGCAGCGTATCACCTGCTTTGTAAATTTTCCGGTCGCCGCGGAATCCCTGTGCAGACGTATCCAGCACCTTCTTCCAGGATGCATCCTTCAATGTTGAGGGGATGGTGTATGGGACTTCACTACCATCCGCGTTGAAGAGCAGGTAAAAATTATACTGCATCGTTTGTTTTTCATCGTCATCGATGTCTTCTTCCAATCCCTGCAGCATTACACCCAGACATTTCGCGAAGCCATTATTCCAGTCATCATCATTCATAAAATTTCCATTTGGCATGAACCAGGCGATCTCTTCCATACCGCCACCAGCCATTTCTCTTCCTTTGAACCATCTTTTTCGTCTGAATACAGGGTGGGATTTCCGGAGCCTGATCACCAGTTTGGTGAAATGCAACAGCTCGCGGTCCGCATTTTCCCAATCGATCCAGCTGATCTCATTGTCCTGGCAATAACCGTTATTGTTACCTTGCTGTGTTTTACCGATCTCATCACCTGCGGCGATCATGGGAACCCCTTGAGACAGCAACAGGGTGGCCAGAAAATTACGCTGCTGCCTGCTTCTGACAGCATTAATAGTGGCATCATCTGTTGGACCTTCCACTCCGTAATTGCAAGAGTAGTTATCGTTATTGCCATCTTTGTTATCATCGAGATTGGCTTCATTGTGTTTCTCATTATAGCTTACCAGGTCCCGTAAAGTAAATCCATCATGCGCAGTGATAAAGTTGATACTGGCGGTGGGTTGCCTGTTGGTATTCTCATAGAGATCGGCGCTGCCGGTGAAGCGGGCAGCAAATTCAGACAGCTGGCTTTCTGCTCCACGCCAGTAATTACGCATACAATCCCTGTAGCGGTCGTTCCATTCCGCCCAGATCGGTGGGAATTTCCCGAGCAGGTAACCGGTTTCACTGATATCCCATGGCTCTGCAATCAGCTTTACTCTTGAGATCACCGGGTCCTGGTGAATGATATCGAAGAAGGCGTTCAGCCGGTCCACTTCCTTAAGCTCCCTCACCAGGGTGGAGGCCAGATCAAAACGGAAGCCATCCACATGCATTTCAGTGACCCAGTAACGGAGACTGTCCATGATCAGTTTCAGTATATTCGGATTGGCGGTATTGAACGTATTTCCAGTACCGGTAAAATCTTCATAATACCTTTTGTTATCACAAAGATTATAATAGCCCTCATTATCGATGCCTTTAAAACAGATGGTAGGTCCGAAGTGATTACCTTCTCCGGTATGATTGTACACCACATCCAGGATCACTTCTATACCAGCCGCATGCAATGTCTTCACCATCGATTTGAATTCTCTGACCTGGTCGCCTACCTGATCTGTACTGCAGTACAGCGGCTCTGGCGCAAAAAATCCGATGGTATTATACCCCCAGTAATTGCTGAGCCCTTTTTCTATAAGGTGTTTGTCCTGTACAAAATGATGAACGGGCAGGAGCTCAACGGCCGTTATGCCGAGTTCTTTCAGGTACCTGATCATTACGGGATGAGCAAGGCCTGAATAGGTGCCCCGGATATTTTCCGGGATATCGGGATGGTTGATGGTAAGACCTTTTACATGTGCTTCATAAATGATGGTTTTATCGAAAGGGATATTAAGCGATTTATCCTTCCCCCAGTTGAAACCCGGGTCCACCACCACGCACTTTGGCATAAATGGAGCGCTGTCCGTTTCAGAAAAGTGTAAATCTCCATCGGGATGCCCGATCTCATAACCGAAAACTGCATTATCCCATTTGAGATGGCCGGTAATAGCCCTGGCGTAAGGATCTATGAGTAATTTATGGTGATTATACCGGTATCCATTTTCCGGATCATAAGGACCATGTACCCGATAGCCGTAGAGTTGCCCTGGTTGTATACCTTCGAGGTATGCATGCCATACGCCATCAAATGTATTGGAGACTTCTACCCGGGTAGCTTCAGTACAGGCATCGGGATCATCAAAAAGGCAAAGTTCAACTTTTTCCGCATGTGAGGCATAGATCGCGAAGTTCACTCCTTTACCATCCCAGGTTGCTCCGAGTGGGGATGGCTGGCCTGTCTTAGTTCGTATTTTCATATTGTGGGTAGTTTGACATAGAGATAGATGCAAAGGTTGGAATCACAGCTACTTGCATAAATCAAGTGCCAAAACCCGGGGAAGCGGTAAACAGAATGTGTACTGAAAACAAAGAATAAGCTTTATCCTATTGTCTCTACAGAAGCGGCTTTTTTGAATTGAAACTGGATTATTCTATGGTGCAACATGGGACAGGTTTGGCCAATATACTCCACGATTGGAAATGGGTCAGGGTAAGCCAGAAATGCGTTTCCCCTTTGATGCAAGGTTTCTCTGGCATGTTACGGGTAATCAGTTGATGGCATGAGCTTTGAATTAATCCAGTGCACCTTTCCTCCAGCCATGATCAAACATGGCATTGAGACTGAAAATTCACGAAACAGATTTTTGTTTATTGAGTCAAGCCTGAAGTCACTGGATGTATCCGGCGCTTGAATCTTACTATTGAAAAACTTTTGATTATGAATACCACAATCCCTGTAAAAAAAATGGAGCTGGCCGTGATCACTCCTGTAATCCGGAAAGAAGCTACCGTAATACCATTACAGCCTCCGGTGAGTGAACCAACCAACAAGATGAACTATATTATGCCGCCTCAACCTCAGGGTTATTTTAAAGGCCGGGATAATGACTGTTTATAAAAAGGAAGAGGATGCCACTGTTACCAGTAGCATCCTCCATTGCCTGAACCGTTGGGTTATTTAGCTTCCCATCCGAAATCGATATACTCATAATCGAATTTATCTCCGTCTACATTGATCTTGATAAATCCTTCTTCGATGTCATGCTGTTTGCTGCGCCACCATTTTCCGGAAACAGAGGGGGCAGTAATGAACGTGGTTTTATTGAGCACATTCAATGCTTCAAAATAATGCAGATGTCCCTGCAGAACCAGCTTCAGGTTCTTTGACTCAAACAACCTGAGCAGTCTGTGACTGTCAACAGCCGCTACCTTATCATCGTTTGCATTGGTGCCACCACCATATAGTTGAGAGAGCGTAGTGATCAGCGGCACGTGCATCATCATTACAATGGGTGTTTTGCTGTCCAGGTTCTTCAGATCTTCTTTGATCCAGTTCAGTTGCACGCTGTCGATCTTTCCTATATACTTCCTGTCGGGGGTGATAAAAATATTATCGAGCACCATAAAGTGCCAGCCTTTATGGTCGAATGAATAATAGGTTTTACCGAAGAACTTTTCGTAGAAGCGTTTGCCATAGAGGGCGCCGCTGGTATCGGCTGTTTTCTGGTAAAGCTCAAAGATCTCATGGTTACCCACTGCGTAATGCAGGGGTGCTTTGATATTTGACGCAGCCTTTAAATAGGCATTGGTATTACCCACTACTTCTTTTTCCGTAACGCGAAGCGCATCATAGATGATATCCCCTCCTACCATTACCAGGTCAGGGTTCAGCTTGTTCAATGTATCTATCAGCATTTGAAAGCCTTTGGGCGCATTGAACTTCTGGGTATAGTGGATGTCTGACATGAACACAAAGCTGAACTTGCTTTGCGCAAGTCCAGCTATTGTGAGAGATAAAGTTGCTAACACCAGGGCACAGATCTTTTTCACTGGGGGCGGGTATTTAGGGTGCGGAATATTTTTGAACGAAGAATTTCCTGTTCTTGAGATAAGCGAGATATGCTTCACCATTTGGAGCGAAATCAAGCATCAGCTGATCTGCAGCCTCAGACTCGAAACTTGCAGGAATTGTCCAATCCTGCGAATCCTCATCAAATGAAACAATAGTGGGGTAGTTACCGCTTGCTCTGTAAAACAGGTATGGTACACCATTGGGGGAGAGCGCCAGATCAAAGTTTACGGAACTTCCTGTAGCACCTGTAAGATATCTTCCAACAGATGTAACAGTCTGACTAGCCTCATTGTATTTAATAACCCGATGTTTTGATACAGCGGCATCGCTGTTATCAACAAAAGCTGCGTATACATTTCCATTATCATCCACGTCTATATCAAAATCATAGATATTTCCGGTTGTAGCAGCAGGATCACGCCATTGATCCAGCAGTGTTGTCCAGGTATTATTCGCAAACTTATATATTGAGAATGAATTAGGAGTGATAGCATTATAAATACCAACATATAGAGCTCCATTCTTCAGTTTGGCTACATTTAAATAAGTGGACAATGTTGACAAGCGCCCTGGAACTTTTGCAGTTGTCCAGACATTATTCTCGAATGTAGAAACCCCGAGTTCTCTTCTCGCAAATCCGCCACCAACGGCATCCATAGCACTGAACACCTGCAATCTGGATTCATTATCAAAAGCAATAGCATTATAAGTAACCCTTACTGGAGTAAATCCCTTATTACCTACCAGGGTCCATGATAAAGCGTCCAGTTTTTTGACTGTATTGAATTGTGCAGTTGGTGTAGTGTAATCAGCATAGGATGCGTAGGGAACTCCTGTGCTGCTGAAAGTAAAATCAAAGTTACCCGCTCTTCCATCGGAGATGGCTCCAAGATCAACCCATTGGTTATTTTCATACACTGCCATAGCAGCTTTTGAATCAGCGGTTGAAGTTCTGGATTGAGCATACATGATATAAGGACTGCCGTTAACCGGATTTACTTTCATACTGATTGTTGTAGAAGAATCTACAATTGTGAAAGGAACAGGTTTCCAGATATAATCACCGCCCCTGGCAATAGTTACAGTGTACTTGGCATTATTATTTCCATCAGTCAGAATATAATCAACCGGAACTCTGAAATCATTTACTGTTTCGCCACTCTTTTGCACGGTATTACCTACGCGGATAATATCGTTATCACCGGCTGTAAATCTTGCAACCAGGCCATTTCTGTCAATATTCGGAGGCATCAGCACCAAAATATTACTGGAATTCACCTGCGTAATTACATAATCTTTTACCAGTACATCAGGATTGTCAGCTTTGTAAAATCCGAAGGAAAGCATTTTCGCCTCGTTTACATCAGCCCTTTTCCAAACATCTGCTTTTTTGGTACAGGATGCAAAAGCGACTAACATGCAGACTGCAAAAGCAATATATCTTAGGTTCATATTAATCTTTTAGTTGGGTTAAGGGATTTTGGTTATTGTCAGGCTTTTCTGCAGCTGGTCTTTACCTGGTAAACCGATAGTAAAATCACCATTGCTCGCTCTGAGCAGTTCAATCTTAATTGTATTGTCTGCGGCCGGATCCACAGGATTTGCTTTCCACCTGATCCTTACAGGCATATCATAAATGCCAGGCAGGAAAGTAACAGATTCAGCAGGATTTAATAATTCATAATCCACTCCCTCGGTGAGTCCTGCACCTACTGTGATTTTGTACGTAACAGTTACAGGTTCCAGAAATTGAGGAGCGCTCAGGTAGATATTGTAAGTTCCTATGGAATTTCCTTTTTCGCTTATGTTGACAGTAGAAGCTCCATTGTCCATGATATGAACAAAACGCAGATCATATCTTTCATGTTCGTTCTTAGAGCATGAACTGAACAGGAGAGCAAAAAAAGCAGTATATAATATCAGTTTCATATGCTATTTATTTACGGTTGGGTTGCCGCGCATGGCGGGGTTGGCATCGATCTCTTGCTGAGGAATAGGCAGCACAAAAAGATCACTGGGATAATTCAGGCGCTTTACCAGCGAAGTGGTAGTGCTTCCACGGATCAGGTCCTGTTTCATTCTCGTAATGTCAAAGAAATTCTGTCCTTCAAAACAAAACTCTTTTGCGCGCTCTCTTATAATAGTACTTTTCAGTCCCGCTTCTGTCTCATCCAGTACAATGTCATTCACAGGCTTGTTCAGAGCTCGTCCGATGATCACCTTCATATCATTAGCAGCTTCTGTGAAACGGTCCTTTGCCAGGTTGGCCTCAGCCCTGATGAAATACATTTCAGAAGCACGGAGAATGATAGGATCATAGTGGTCCTGGCTGGCTGCAGGAGCAGGAATAAGATTCCACTTTTTTGTAAGATATCTAGACCCATCCAGCTGGAATAACTGAAACCTGATATCCGTTGGATCATCAAACAATTTAATCAACGTGTCGGCTGGTATATAGGTAGGGTCCTTCAATGAATATGCTTCACCCAACTTTTTAGATTTCAATTTTCCGTTCAAAAGAAAAATGGTTTCAACACCAGGTACCGGCTTATTGAACATGTCAGCATAATTAGATGCATTTGCAAGTGTACTTGCGTTGATCACCTGAGTGGAATAATTGATAGCCTCATCCCAGTTTTCAGAATAGAGGTATACTCTAGCCAGTAATGCCTGCACAGCTTTTTTTGATGCATAATACTGAGTTGGAGCAGCAGAATTCCCAAACAATTGCTCAGCCTCTTTCAGATCTTTTATGATCTGATCATACACCTGCTTTACAGTTGATCTTGCAAATCCATCTTCGGGAGCCGGGTTCCTTGTAACCACCGGAACACCGGGATGACTGGCATCTGCCGTATAATTATAAGGCTGGGCATAGGTTCTGCACAGATCAAAATGTCCAAGCGCCCTTACAAAAAGCGCCTGCGCCTTGATCAGGTCCAGTTCTGGTTTGGTCCCGGGATTCGTTTCCAAAAAGCCGGGATAATATTCAATGATATTGTTGGCATTCGCAATGGCAGTCCATGCAAAGCGCCAGTAATACCCCACAGCCAGCAACTCGTCATCAGGTGACGATATGAAATCATGCTGTTCCCTCAGATAACCGAAACCAGGCTTGGTGATATTGGTCATATTCCCGGCAACATCAGCATACATGTAGAAGGAGTTCTCAGAATAATAATCGATCACTGTATTATAAGTTCCAATGATGCTTGCTCTGAAACCTTCGATGGTAGAAAAGTTCTTGGGGATAGTTTGCCTCGTAGAATTGTCCACTTCAAAGTATTTCTCACAGGAACTGGTGCCCAGTCCAAACAGGAGAATCGCTATATAAATAAATTTATTTCTCATGATCTTAAAAATTGACGTTTATGGCTAACAAATAGCTTGCCTCAAGTGGGTATCCGCCTCTTGATTGCTTAAACCCATTCCTGTCCTTTTTGTCGTATGGAGTTACAAAAAGCAGTTCATTTCCAATCAACTGAACCGTAGCTCCCTTCAACTTAAATCTTTCAATGGTTTTCTGTGGAAGCTCATAACCGAGCACGAGATTGCTCAAGCGCATATTTGTTGTATTGAATACAAAGCGGGTGGAGTTCATGGTTGACTGAGTGGTTACACCCCAGATAGGCTTGGGGTTGATTGCCACATCACCCGGTTGCTGCCACCTGTCGAGCTGGTTCACAGACTGATTCTGCGCACCGATATTCAAACCATCAGAATTGATGCTTCTGCTGAATGTGCTGAACTGGTAACCGCCGATAGAATAGGTAAACAGTGCAGAAAGTGAATATTGCCTGTACTTGAAACTGGTCCTGAACCCACCGGCTACATCGGGGTTGGCTGATTTCCATGCTACCCTGTTATTGATGCTGTAGGAACGTGTAATGTTTCCTTCTGCATCATACCACAAAGGTACACCGTCCCTTGGGTCAACTCCTGCCCACCTGATAAGATAGAAGGTATTGATATCATACCCTTCTCTCCAGATGAAATTACCATGCGTCCTATCGTTCTCATTATAGAGTTTAAGGGCTTTGTTCCTGTTATGAGCAGCATTGAGCTCGATTGTCCAGTAGATACTTTTCTTCTCATTTCTGATAACATCAATGCTTACTGTAGCTTCAATACCTTCATTCTGCAGCACACCGGCATTGGTTGCAGCCAGCTTCTCCCCGGTAGTACGCGATATGGGTACTTCAACAATCGCCTCTCTTGTTTTTTTCCTGTACCCTTCAATCAGGAAGTGTACACGATCAAACAGCCCCACTTCAAGTTTAAGGTTGGTTTGCAATGCCGATTCCCACCGAAGCTTTCTGTTAGGAATATTCGCAATTACAGCTCCGGTAAGGTCGTCATAGACATAAGAGTTACTGTAAGAATAATTACCATAAGTATCATTGGCTCCGATCCTGGAGTTACCGGTCTTGCCATAAGTAACACCGGCACGCAAAGTGGTAATTGTTTTATTTTCCGGAAGGAGATCTCTCTTCGCATTCCAGTTCACTCCAATGGAAGTGAAATCACCCCACCTGGAGTCAGAACCAAAGGTGGAACTACCATCCCTGCGCCCAGTCATAACCAGGTAATAACGGCTGTCGTAATTATAGCTGAGCTGGGCAAAATAAGAAGCCTTTTTTTCCTCTGATATATTAGTATCACTTGGATTGATGGTAGCAGCATAATCAACAGACCTGTGATTATCGTCATTGAACCCGGTACCCCAGGCGCCGGTTGTTTTGTATCTCCTTGAATTAAGTTCAAGACCAGCAAGAGCGCCAAACGTGTGAAGCCCGATATATTTTCTATAATCCAGGCGTTGAACGAGTGTTTTTGTGGTAGTTCTGTTATCATACCTGTAAGCATTTCCAACAGGAGTACCATCTGTTTGCATACCGGTCCAGTTGGTTCTGGCCCTGTACATGCGCTCATTTGTTTGAGAGTAATCCACTCCTACCTGTGTGGTGGATTGCAGATTCTTCAGAATCTTCCAATCTACCATGATATTATTATTGAAAAGGTTGGTGTACTGATTATCATCATTCTCTTCTCTGGCAGCAACTGAGTTCAGGAACCTTTGATTGATATAAATGGGGTTACCATCAACATCTGCTCCATCGATCCTTCTGTTATACAAACGGTAAGATCCATCATTATTGTAAGGAGAGTAAATCGGAAGGAACTGAATATAATCCTGAGAAGGATTGAAGTTTGTGTTCTTGTTGTAAGAGTATCTGGAAATCAATCCTACAGACAGTTTATCACTGATATTGTATTTCAGACTGGCCATCACGGATGCCCTGTTCTGCGAGTTTCCTTTGATAGTGGACTTATTGTTATAATAACCACCTGATGCCCTGTACTCCAGTTTTTTTGTTCCCCCGCTCAGGTTCAGATTGAGATTATTCACCACACCCACACCATAGTATTGATCCAGCCAGTCGGTACTGGTTGTACTATAATTGTTAAGCTCATTGTCATTGTACGGGAAGGTGGTCATATCCTTTCCTGAATTAATCCAGGACTCTTTCGCAAGCTCCATGTATTGAGAAGCATTCAATGTTTTGAATCTTGTACTTTCATTGATATGCGAAAAACCATTCTGAAGCGAAACACCCCATTGTGGTTTGCCTTTTTTACCGGACTTGGTAGTAACCAGGATAACACCATTGGATGCATTCGCTCCATAAATAGCTGCAGCCGATGCATCCTTGAGAACGGTGATCGATTCTATATCTTCCGGATTGATATAAGACAAGGGAGTAACACCTGTTTGAATGCCAGGGATCAGGTTGGTATTATCACCTGTATAAACAGGAGTACCGTCGATAACCCAGAGCGGTTCATTGGAGGCATTGAATGAACCGGTACCACGAACCCTGATATTCATTCTTTGCTTGGTGCTGTTGGCGCCATCATTATTGAGTGTAACGCTAACGCCTGGCATCTGACCTTCAAGAATCGCATCCAGTCTTACTGCAGGCATGGTGGCTATTTTATCTGCATTGATCTGGAAAGCAGAACCAACAACTTCTGATCTCTTCTTTTTCTGACCATATGCCATCACAACCACTTCCTCATTGGAATCCGTTTTTGTCTGGAGCGTTACCATCAGCGAATTCTGCCCCTCTCCGATCTTTATATCCTGTGTAGCGTATCCTACATATGACACGGTAACAATATCTCCGGCATCCGCATTCACAGTAATATTACCCTGCGCATCAGTAACCGCCGACTTCTTCGACTTCTTAATCACCACCGTAGCGCCAGAAAGCGGCTGACCATCAGCACCCGTTACCCGGATCCTGATCGGATCAGCCACCGACACATAAAACGGAATACCTTCATCAGTCATTGCCTTCACCTTTGTGGTCCGGCTGATGAAAACCGTTTTGTTTTCGATCACATAATTTAATGACTGTCCGTTGAACACCGCCTTCAACACTTCATCCAATGAAGCTTTCTGCACGTCCAGTGTCACTGGCTTTGAATCAGCCAGCAATTCCGCATTGTAAAAAAATGAATAGCCTGTTTGCTTTTTCACCGCAGCAAGTACTTCCTTTAACGGAGCGTTCTTAACCTTGAGGGTTACTGCCTGTGAAAAACTTGCCGACACCTGGATCACACAGCCGACAATTAATACTGCCAACATCCTCAGGACGCGCAGTGTTTTGGTTGAAAACCAGGCTGAACCTGGTGGAGAGAAGAATACCATAACTGTATTTTGGGTTGGGAGTTACTAATTTAATTTCTAAGGCATCACTATCAGATTCCTGCCTTCTAACCTGAAATTCACCTTTGTCACTTCCAGGCCTTTCAACACCTGTGATAACGTAAGGCTCCTGTTCATCTCTCCTACGAAGCGCTGCTGAGGCACTCCGTTCTCGTACACTATATTGATATCATACCACCTGCTCAGCTGCCGCATCACAGTTTTGATATCTGCATTGTTGAAACTGAAAAATCCGTTTTTCCAGGCGATGGTCTGCTCGGTGTCAACGGCCTGCACTTTTACATCATCTACATTTTCCGCAACCTCAGCCTGCTGACCGGGGATCAGCAGCTTCGCCTGAGCTGAAGATGATTTGATCACTCTGGCGCTGCCCTCTATCAATGTGGTCTTTTCTGCATGCTCATCTTCATAAGCATTCACATTGAAACTGGTGCCCAGCACCTGGATCTCCGTTTCATCGGTCTTCACCACAAAAGGCTGACGCGTGTTCTTCGCAATCTCCAGGTATGCCTCACCGCTGATCTCCACCAGTCTTTGCGCACCCGCAAAAACAGACGGATATTTTATGGATGAGGATGCATTGAGCCAGACTTTCGTTCCGTCGGACAATGTAAGTGCGTACTGGCCGCCACGGGGAACGCTGAGCGTATTGGAAGCAACTTTTGCTTTGCTGTTTTCTGCTGCATCGTAGATCAGCTGACCATCTCGGAGTTTTTTGATCCTGGCATCTCCTTGCTGTGCTAGCTCTCCGTTCTGCACATCATCCAGCACAATCCTGCTGCCGTCGCCCAAAGTGAGCGTGGCTTTATCTGTACCTGCAGGAATATCGGTCTGGATATTTTTTGCAACGGTGGCCACCACCTTCTCTTCCGGCCTGTTCAGCAGGTAAACCGTAGCAACGGCGCCAGTGATCAGCACAGCTGCCGCCGCATAACGGAACCAGCCTGTTTTCAGGAAATGAACACGGTGAACGGTAGCAATACCAGGTTGCTCAGGGGTTGCAGAGATTGTTCCGACCAACCTGTCAAACATACGGCGGCTGGTAGCCGCTTCTATGTTTTCAAGATGCCTGAAACGCTCGCCGAGGTCTGCATCCCGGTAAGCATCCAAAAGCTCACGGGCCTGCTCAGGTTGTTGTTTAATAAAATCAAACAGCTTATCGGCTTCCTCTGTGGTAATGGCGCTATCAAGGTAATGATCAAGTAGCTGCCTGTAATATGACAATGAATTTTGCATAGTTCCTATCAGGCAGACAGGAAACCATAAAAAGAGGGTGGTCCGAAAAATGGAAATTTTTAGAAATAATTGGCAATTACCAGGAGCAGGAAGGCGATTTCTCCTTTTTCGTCCAGGAAACTGCGGAGCGCTTTCTGGGCTTTGACCATATGCTCCTTAACGGTGTTTCGTGAAATACCAAGCTGGGAGGCCGTTTCATCGTAAGTTTTGCCTTCTTCCCGACAGAGCTGGAATACTTTCCGGCGCTGAGGGGGCAGGGATTCGAGCGCAGTTTCCAGCAAACGATCGTACTCTTTCAACTTGCCTGCATCCTGGATCTCAGAAGAGGAAAGGGTTTGCAAATGAAGCATTACCCTATTGCGCAGCTTGTTGTCTGACGCTATTTTCTCCAGGGTGTTGATAGCCTTGTTATGGCAGATCCTGAATAAATAAGAAGAAAAAGAAGTATGTAAAGTAACCTGATTACGAATGTCCCAGATCTTCATAAACACCTCATGGGTAAGGTCTTCCGCCAGGGAATTGTCTTTTACAAAACCCAGCAGATAGGCGTAAACAGGCTTATGGTAACGATTATAGATCTCTTCAAAAACCTTCTGATCCCCGCTTTGAAGAAGTTGGAACAATTGCTCATCTGTGTATGTGCTATAAAGAAGCATCAGGGGTATAGCAGGGTAAACGGTGCAATAAATCAGTTCAGCCTTGCGGAACAGCAGTTCGGCTTAGCAAAAATAAAGATAAGCGCTTTTTTCAAAATATATTATCGGGGTAAACAGGTAGAAAAGCCCCCGGTTCCGAACAACCGTTAGCCCCCAACACGGAAAACGCCCGCAGGCTTTCACCTGCAGGCGTTCATTATTTAGCCAGTTAACCTTAAAACTTAAAAGCTACACCAAGACGGGCATTGGTTGACCCGATGGCTCCGAGCTCAACAAAAGCTCCGATATTGTCGGTAATATAATATTTACCACCTGCAAAGATACCCAGGTATACACCACTGCCATAGCTGTTCTTCAAACCACCAGCAGTATAATCATCGCTCCAGCTGAAAGAACGGTATCCCAGGGTTGCACCGGCATACACATCGATCTTTTCATTTTCGATATTCAGCAGTGTATTGAAATGATAAGATCCCCTCGCTCCAAAATACAGGGCAGTGAATTTGTACTCACCAAATGCTTTGTATTTATGAGACAGGTAATCAACATTCAAACCAACACTGATATCTTCCGTTACTCCATATTCAAATGAAGCACCAACAGGAAGACCACCACTGTAATAAGAGTTAAGGCCCACGCCTACATTCAATAATTTATCACCTTTGGAATAGGCGCCGTTCTGAGCGCTCACAGCAAGGGAAAGGAACAGGGCAAAAAGTAAAACAGAGAGTTGTTTCATGACTAAAGAAAATTTAGCTGCAAAAATATCAGCCGGTACAACAGGTAACAATACCCGAAGAGTAGTATTTTAAAACTACTGGTTTCCCGGTAGTCATCATAACAACTTCAATAGCCCGTTTTATTTTAGTGTGCCGCTTCGGACAAACTCACTTTATTTTTAGAACGTTTCACAAACAAGACCACGATGGGCACACAAACCAGGAACATCAATCCTACATATAAAAACACATCCATGTACGACAATACAGTGGATTGCAGGTTCACCGTGCCTTCCAGCAGTTTGTAAGCAGAGCCTTCCGCCACATTCACGGGTTGCCCTTTCGCAATGAAAGATTGCTTCAGCATCTCCACCCTGTTCTGCACATCGGGATCATATATATCCAGTTTAGACACCAGTGTGCTCCGGTGCTGCATATTCTGCCGTGAGATGAATGTTGAGATCATCGCCACACCAAACGATCCGCCCAGCTGGCGCATCATTCCGGAGAAGGCTGCCCCCTGCCCTATCTGTTGCCCTCTCAACGTGGAGAGCGACATCACTGAAACGGGCACAGCCAGGAAACCCAGCCCTACACCACGCACCATCAGCACCCAGAAGAAATTATCCCCGCCTGTTGATGGAGTGATAATATAATAACAGCCCATACAGAAGAGGAAGAAAATGATGAACCCTCCTGCGATCAGCAGTTTCTGCGATACGCCTTTCTGGATCAGTTGCCCCACTATCGGCATCATAAATGCGATCATCAGCGCACTGGGCACCATCAGCATGCCCGTCTGCTGCGCATTCCATCCTAAAATGGATTGCGTATAAACAGGTATCACAAATGTAGATCCGTACAAACCGAATCCCATGATGAACGAGAGTATCACACCAATACGCAGATTGCTGTTCCCCAGCACCCGCAACTCCACAATGGGATATTTGAAGGTGAGCTGCCGCCAGATAAAGAAGAAGAAGCCCAGCACAGTTGTTACAGTAAGTACAATGATAGTTGTATTGTTGAACCAGTCTTCTTCCTGTCCTTTTTCCAGGATATACTGCAAACTGCCTACTGCTGTTGCCAGCAGGCCGATGCCCAGCCAGTCCACCTCAGAGGGCTTACGCTTGTCGGCATACTTCGGGCTTTTGATATACCGGAGAGTCAGCAAGGTGGCCAGGATGCCCACCGGGATATTGATGTAAAAGATATATGGCCATGCATACTGTTCGATAATATATCCACCGAGCGGAGGGCCGAGTGTTGGCCCCACGATCACACCCAGCATATAAATAGCCTGGGCCATGGCGCGTTTTTCTACCGGGAATATCTCAGTAATGATGGTTTGAGAGGTAACCAGTAATGCTCCGCCACCCAGGCCCTGCAGGAAACGGAATATGATCAGTTCATTGATCCCGGTGGCATTGCCACAGAGAAAAGATGAAACGGTAAAAAGAATGATCGAAGCCGCAAAATAGTTGGTACGGCCGAACTGCTGGGAGAGCCAGCTGGTCATGGGCACTATGATCACGTTGGCAATTGCATAGGCAGTGATCACCCAGCTCACCTCGTTGAGCGTAGCACCGAGCGTACCACGCATGTCGCTGATAGCAACATTCACAATGGTTGTATCGATGATTTCCAGCAGCGCACAGATCACGGCTGTAATGGTGATGATCACCCGCCGCGCTCCATACTCTACCAGTGAATTTTGATCTTGCATCTTTTTAAAAGATTAATTGAAAGTATCCAGGTGAATGTCCACGTCCACATTGAGACCTGCTTTCAACAGATTGACCAGGGAATCATTGTTGTTCGTAAACTCTATACGCACAGGAAGACGCTGCACCACTTTCACGAAGTTGCCGCTTGCATTATCAGGAGGCAACAGGGCAAAACGTGCGCCGGTAGCGGGAGAGAAAGAGCCTACCCTTGCTTCAAATTCATGACCGGGGAACGCATCCACTGCCACGATCACTTTCTGTCCTTCGCGGATCCGTCCCACCTGTGTTTCCTTGAAATTGGCCACAACCCAAACATCATCTCCCTGTACGATGCTGAACAATGCAGCACCTGCATTCACAAACTGGCCTGCACGCACATTCACTTTGGATATCTTGCCATCAGAAGAGGCGGTAACCACGGTGTACGACAGGTTCAGTTTTGCATCATCCACTGCCACTTCCTTCTCCCTGATAGCTGCTGAAGCCACACCGATCTGAGATGCAGTGGCATTGCTTTGTGAACTCACGGCAGTCACCTGGCGCGATGCCTGTCCTTTCTGCTGCTGCAATACCTGCAATTGTTTCTCGGCAGTCTGCATTGCAGCAAGCGCCTGTTCAAATTGCTGCTGGGTGATGGAATGGTCTTTTATCAGGTTTTCAAAACGTTTGAAATCCTCGCTGGCCCTCCATACATTCACTTTGGCTGTTTCTATCTGCGCATCGATGGTAGACACAGAAGCTTCGGTAGTGGCGATATTCGCATGCGCGGCCCCGGCATTGGCGCGCACCACTTCCAGGTTGGAGCGCGAAGTGAGCAATGCAGCTTCGGCCTGTTCCAGTTTCAGTTTCATATCCCTGTCGTCCAGGATCAGCAGGGTATCCCCTTTCTTCACCATCTGGTTGTCCTTCACACGCACTTCGGTGACATAACCGGAGATGCGGGGAATAACCGGACTGATATTGGCTTCTACCTGTGCATCATCCGTTTCTTCATGATGCTGTGCATGGATATATTTGCTGATACCATACCAGCCACCGCCCACCACCAGGATGGCGAGGATCACCGGGAATGTATAGCTGCGCTTTTTCTTTACGCCTTGTTTAGTATGTTCATTATTTGCAGACATATCGATATTTTTTATCCTTTAAGGGTTTCGTTATTTATGGGTTTGATTGGCCGTTAAGATACCAGCCTGCTCCAGCAGCGAGTTATAAGCCACTACTATATCGGCTTTTGCTTCTTCCAGTGCGATCTTCGATTCCAGCAGGGCCACATTGGCGTCCAGCAGTTCAGTGGTGGTCACCAGGTTGTTCTCGTGTTTGTTCCGGGTGATACGATAATTCTCGGTGGCGTTGATCACTGATTTACCCTGCACTTCGATCCGCTTTTGTGCAGAGAGAAAGTTGAGGTAGGCTTTGTTGATCTGCAGCCTGATATTATCGTTCAGCATCTCCTGGCTGGCGGCAATTTCTTTTTCATTGGCCTGTGCCGTGGCGATGCCGGATTTTGCTTTCCACAATGATCCGAGGTTGTATTGAACGCCCACACCAATGTTCACGATATTGGTGGCAGTAAGCAGTTTGGGAATATATCCCGCTGCATATCCACCGGTCAGACCGATGCTGGGATAGTATTCTCCTTTGGCAGCATTCAGTTCTGCGCCAGCTGCTTTCCTGCGCTGGACCAGTGCCTCTATGTCTTTCCGGTTGTGAAGAGCCTGTTGCTCGTAGGAGTCGATGGTTTCAGCCGTCAGCGTATGATCGAAACCGGTAGTATCCGGTTGGAGAGCCGTTTGCTCGGGCAGGCCCATCATCAGGTTCAGGCTCACGGTGGCGAGCTTGAGATTGTTCTCTGCATTCACCAGCGCCAGTTCGATATTGGAGGTCTGCAACTGTGCTTTCAGCAGGTCGTTGCGGGCCATCAGTCCGTTCTTTTCCAGGTTGCTGAAGTCTTTGTCTCTTTGCTGCGACTGATTCAGGTTCTCCTTCACCAGTCTCACCGCTGAAATAGATTTATACAGGTTGCAGTAAGCATTGATGGTATTGAGCACCACTTCTTCTTTACTGTAATCAGCATCTGCTTCAGCAGCTTTCTCCAGGAACTTTGCAGACTCAATACCATAGCGGATCCTGAGGCCTGAGTACAGTGGCATATTCAGAGAGGCCATGCCATACATCGCCTGGTTGGGCTTTGGGAAAGCAGTGCTGCTTCCACCATCACCTCCTGTTTTGAGATCGATATTAGGAGAAGTAAGGAACATATAAGCTCCGCTTACTTTCACATCGGGCAGCCGGTTATCCAGCGCATGTTTCAGCTGACCGGTAGCTGCTTCGATCCTTGCTCTGTTCACTTTCAGCTGTTTGCTGTTCTGCAAACTCAGGTCTATCGCCTGATTCAATGCCAGGGGCATCGGTTCCTGGGCCTGCGCGGCAAAGGAACTCACTATCGCCAGTCCTAAGCAAAACGCCATCAAAGCCCTTTTCTGTGTTGCGCGCATATTCATAATAGTTAAAGCATAAACGGGTTACTGCCTGTATGTACAGGCCATGACAATCAATCGATAAATGAATAAATATTCAGCTGTGAAGCAAAAAAATCAGTCTTTGATCCCATCCCAGCACATTCCGAACATGGCTTCCTTGAATTCCGGTGTGATCCTGAGATTATTGTAGGTGCAATGTTTGACAAGGTCACGTACGCTGCCTTTCACAAAGAGCATGATCCAGCTGGCATCCACCTGCTTGATCAGTTTCTCCTTTTTTCCCCGCTCGATCAGCTCGCGCCAGGGCAGCATCCTGTCTTTGGTTTCTTTCCTCGTGTCCTCTGAAATGAAGGGGGAATGGAAACACTGTTCAATAAACACCAGCTCGTCGAAATGCTCAATGGAATAGCGGAGCATATTCATCCAGATGGTGTGGAAGGCTACTTTGAAGGGATCAGAAGGATTGTAACCGGCAAAATAATCCCGGGTATAATGATTGGCGCATTTGTCGAACAGCTTCACGATCAGCTCATCCTTATTGGAGAAGTAGATGTAAACCGTGCCAGTGGCGAACCCTGCCTTCCGGGCAATCATGCTCATGGTAATGCCCGCCAGCCCCTGTTCCTTCACCAGGGCCAGGGTCGCTGCAAAGATCTCTTCTATTTTTCCTTCGTCTTTCGGTTTCACGGCACAAAGTTAAATGAATAAATATTCATCTAAAAAGAAAGAGAAGGTATTTTTGTTAATGAATTGTTTTTGGAAGGAGCAAAGGCTATTTCCCCTGATTTGCAGGGTTCTGCTCATAAGTAGGGCCGTACAAACCCGGTACTTTATTACCCGTTGCGCGCAGGTAAACGATCATTTCGCCGCGGTGATGATAGATATGATTGAAGAGAAAACTGCGTGCTACGACGCCTCTGGGCATTGGCCCGATCACCACCCGCTCCCCTATCTTCATGGTCCATTCGGTCAGTAAGTCTTCTTCTTTAATGGATTGCAGGGCCGTCCTGGCCAGCTCCACATTCTTTTCAAACAACGCCAGGGTGGCCCGTATATCGGAAGTGGCGCCACGTTCCAACGTGTCGGTTGACAGATCATATACATCCTTCGTAAGCGTTCCTACATACCAGTAATAGATAGTTGCAATATGCTGGGCAAGCTCGCCCATGGTCCAGGATATGGGAGAAGGTTTGAAATCGATGTCTTTTTCCGGCACAGCCTCCAGCAGTTTCCTGGTGCTGTTCACTTCATATTCAAATTCCCCGGACAATGCTTTCAGTATCATAGTTTATCTTTTAATCTGCGTTTCTGAATGTACGACGCCTTACCAGCAGCAAAATTAATACCACCAGAGCCACTCCTCCAATAACCCAATACCACCTGAAACTCTTCTCATACACGGCGGCATCATCTCCCATCAGCATCAAACCGGCCCAGTAATACGGGTGCGCCATCTTATCGCCTTTTGATTCCAGCAATTTCAGTTTGGCTTTGCGCAGCGCTTCACTCTTACTGTATCCTTTAGAAAGAAGATCGTAGAAATCCGTGATCACCTGCATGCTTGTTTTCTCATCTATCTTCCAAAGGCTCATGATCACACTTTTGCAGCCCGCATACATAAAGCTATGCGATAAAGATAAAACGCCCTCTCCTTCCTGTAAAGCACCAGCGCCGGTTTCACAGGCGGTGAGCACTGCCAGGTCAGCACGCAGCTGCATGGTATAGATCTCATAGGCATGAAGATAGCCGTCATCCGTACCGGAACTGTCATCTGCCTGCGCAAAGTATAGCCTCGAATGCAGCTGGTCTGCATCATTGATGCTCGCATGTGTTCCCAGGTGCAATAAGCAGTAACGGGCGGCAGAGGCTTTGAACACGCTTTCCTGCGCCTGCTGCTCAGCATAAAGATCATTGGGGATCAGCTTTCCGATCTTTTGAGCAGCAAGCAGCGCAAAAGGTTGCCGGTGCAGATAGAGGTAATCTTCAGAACCGGTTGCCGCTGCCCTTTTACGGTAAAGATCTTTCATTTCATCTGTAAAAACCGGAGCAAACAACAAAGCCTTCTGCTGTTCATTCTGGTTAAACCCATTCCTGAACTGAATGGCGCTGCCAGCAGATAACAGATAACTGATATTATAGTCGCGTATCAGATATTGCATGGCTGCAAAACCGCCCGCAGGTTTCTGTGATACCAGCAAATCAAAATTGAGATAGAAAAGGGGGCCATCAGGAACGATCAGCAAGCGTTTATGTGCAACTGCACCAATTTCAGGCTGCAGCAAACGATTGTATAATCTGAAAGCCGGAGCTCCAAATGCTTCAGCAGACAGATCGTTCAGTTTTTGCAACGACTGCACATCTTTCAGTGCATCAGCAGGTATCCTTTTCATGCTGCAAACAGTCTGGTTCACCACCATTACAAACACCCATTTACCTGTTACAGCGTATTCCACCAGGGTTTCCTCATTCTGAAGAAGTATTCTCCTGATGTCAGCAAGGGGAAATGGCGTCAACCGGTATTTTGCAACCAATGCCGTATTGCCTGATCTCCTGATACTGTCCTGAAATACTTTATAGGTTTCCATCGCAGCGGTAAGCAGGTGCAGCAAGGAATCCGATTGCCTGTTGCCATTCAGGTATTGTGCATTCAGCTCCCCGATCCGTTTACGGAACCCATGATCGCGCACAGAAATCGCATCGGCACCACTGGCATTCAAATCCACCAGCAGATTATTGGAAGCAAGCCGCATCAGCAATGCCTTGCTCTGCTCACTATAGCCAAGCGCTTTCTCAACCATTGTCTGCCTGCTGCCCGCTGCACTCAGCTCCCAGCAGGTTTCAATAGCAACAGCATATAATTGTTTATGCACTGCCGCCAACTCTTTCAGACTTGCCTGTGTTCTGAAAGCAGCCAGGTGCACCGCAATAAAATCACTGTACATGTCCGTCAGTTGCAGGATGTCTGTGGCCTGCGATTGCAACCCGGACGAAGCAAACAATTGTTGCATCACTTTCAGGCGGTGAACCATGTATAACGAAACCGTATAACTGAATGGCAAACGGGCAATCCAGGCAGCACTGGCAGCCAGTTTCTTTTCTCCGGTCAACTCAGCAAATACACTGTCTGAATAAGCCAGCGCCTGGACGGGTTTACCGGCCGACAAATAAATTTCACTGAGGCCCTGCAATTTATCCGCTATTCCATCATTCCCTTCAGGATAGATATTCCGGAAAGCCTGCACCAGTTCTTTATAGATAAGAATGGCATCCTCCTGTTTTCCGGTTGCTGATAGAACATCTGCCAGAGCCTTACGGGTTTGCAGCGCCAGCCTGGTTTGCAAAGCGCCTGCCTGTTTAAAATGCTTCAGCGAAAGATTGTAAAAAGAAGCGGCCTTATCATACTGCTGCTGTTTCAGATACAGATCTCCATAAAAAGATTCCACGTAGGCCATTCCATTGAAATCATCCGCTCCATGCTTCTGCTGCAGATTATAGGCACGTTGGAATAATTGTCCTGCTTCCTGGTACCGTTGCAGTTTTGCTTTATTATCCGCCAATCCGGTAAGTATTTTGATCATACCTGCTTCTTCTGCACCATAGATGGTCTCAAACATAGCAGTGCCCCGGCTCAGGTACTGCTCTGCCAGAGAATATTCATTGATATAACTGTACAGATTGCCCAGGTTCTGATAAGCAGTAGCGAGCGAGAAACCATTATTCCTGGTCCTTGTATAATTTTCCAGCTGAATGTCCACTGCCTTCCTGCGATGATAAAGTGCCTCCTCAAATTGGAGCAATGCCTCGTAAATATTACCCAGGCTATTATGCATGATGCCGATATTTCGATGCCCGGCGGGATAATGCAGCTGCATCACCCGCTGCAGCTCCAGTCCTTCTTTCAGAGCCTGCTGGTAGTGCTCGCTGTATTGACTGATATAATAATTTGTCTGCAGAACACCCGGCATATCCGCTCCATCTGCTCCCTGCAATTTCAGGTTGAGTTGGTAAGCGCGATCTGCCCAGGACCTGGCCTGATCATAGTGGTCCTGCATCAGGTAATGAATGGCTGTATTATTGTAGAGGGCCACTACATGCCTGTTCACCGTATCAGGGAAAGGAACGGCCTGCATCGCCTTCTTTAAATAAGCACTTGCTTTTGAAAATTCCTGTTGCTGATTCAGGATCTGGCCAGCACGACTATACACCGCTACTGCTGCCTGACTTTTTGCGGGCAGTTGCTTCAGCAATTTCATAGCAGTATCCAGCACAAGCACTGCCTGTGCTGCACTCACTGCATCCCAGCTGATCAGGGCCTGCTGCGCATAGGCCAGCACCAGACTGTCTTTTTGCCCGGACCGCCTGTAATTACGGATAGCCTGTTGAGCGAAATAATCCGCACTGTCGAGCCTGTTTTCCTTGTATGATTTTACAGAGCGGTCAAACGGTGATTGCGCATATACATGTACGTTACAATTCAAAATAACCAGTAAGAATAAATATACTGCACGCATAGAAGTGTAGGTATTTACTGTTCCAGTTCTGCCAGGAGTTTGCGGGCATCTTCACGGCCCGGTATTTTTTTGAGCAGGCGAATGGCATTGATCCTGTCACTATTCTTCAGATGGATGAGCGCAAGGTACCAGCCGGCATCCTCACTGAAAGAACTGCCGGGCTTTTCAGCGAGTGGCGACAATATTTTTTCCGCTTCACTGTTTTGCCCCTGGTTGAGTAATGCCATGGCCATATAATATTTCAACGTATCCGAAGAAACCCCTGCCCTGGCCAGGCGCTGCCATTTCTGAAGAGCGGTCTCGTATTTTTCTTCCTTGTAGCTTATCATGCCATCATAAAAGAGGTAGCTGGCAGAATCGGCACTTCCCATAGCTACCGGCAGGCCGGTATCCGGGGTGAAATATGCGAGAAAGAGGCGTTCATCTTTTCCGGCTTTCGGCCATAACACCCAGGTGGCAGCGATGAGCAGTAATAGCACTGCGGCGGCGGCCCACCAACGACGATACAGAAGGATAGTTTTACCGGATGCAGCTGGCTTCCCGTTCTCAACAGCTGCATGGAATGAATTAAGTTTGCTTTCCAGGGAGGCTTCTTGAATTCCTATGATCAGGTTTCTCACTTCCTCCACTTTCAATCTGAATGGAAGATCTGATTGCATGCGTTGCTCCAGTTCCTGTTGCGCCGGTGCGTTCAGCTGTTTGGACAGATACGCTTCAATCAGTTCAAGCTCCTCCTGTGTTATTTCATATTGTGGATGATTGGCCATATTATTTTAACTTGTTGATCACCGATTCCCTCAGTTGTTTGAGGCAGCGGTATTTATTGTTCTTTGCACTCTCTTCCGTCCAGGAAAAAAAGGCTGCGATCTGCTGCATCGACTGCTTTTTAAAATAGAACAGCTCGAGCAGGCTCCTGCAACGCTCTCCGAGTGCTGAGAATTTCTTTATCACTTCATCGATGTACTGGTTGGTTTCGGTTTGTTCCATTCCGTCAGTTGCAGCTAACAGTGACTCATCTCCGAGTGGTATGATTTGCCTGTTTTTGCCCGCACGTAACTGGTCGATCCATTTGTTTTTAGCCACGCGGAAGAGATAGGCTCCGTATTCATTTTCATTGGCCGGCTTAAAACTACCGAGCTGTACATTACGCCATACAGCCAGAAAAGCTTCCTGGTAAAGATCCTTTGCGTCCTCGGTACTTCCACTGTTCCGAGTGATGTATTGTTCTACTCCCCGGTAGTTGTTGCTGTAGAGATTTTTCAGCAGCTGTTCGTCAGAGGACTCAAGAGTCTGTAAAAAAGTGATGGATGAAAGCAGATCAGTGCCGGATTGGGCCATCAAGGGCGAAGTTTGCAGCTAAACTACTTTAAATTTCAATCCCTGCCGTATTTTCATCCATCACTATCCAATTAATTCGTCATTTATCAAGAGGGTCAGTAGTAATATGTTACTTCTGCCATTACCGATGTACCATACAATTCCCGGTACCGGGCAACCCATTCCGCTGAACTGCCGGAATTACAACCGCTGGGCGGGCCGGTGCACCAGGTGCGGCTCGTGCTGATATAGTAATTGCCTCCTTTTATATCTTTGGTTTCCGGATAAGTGCTGTAATAAGTGGGAGGCACTTTGTCTTTATCCCATGAATACACATACTCATTATCTCCGATGTTTATGATGCCTGTAAAGTTGTAGAACCTTACGCGGTATTTTTTGGCAGAATCCTCCACTTTGAAAACAGCCACCGGGTAGGTATAGCAATTTCCTTCCGTCCAGCAACCATTCAGGTAGGTCAGGGGAACGTGAATGATCTTTTTCTTTTCATCATTCTCGATCTTCACCGTGCCACTCACTTCATCAAAAAGACGGAAAGTGGCTTCATCTTTTCGTTTGGAATAGATCCGTGCTTTTATTGTTTCCGTGCTTTGTTTCACATCTTCATCTTTGCAGCTGTAGGTGACTGTATTTTTATCGTAGGTGGTAACTGTTTTTGCATTTTCCAGATCCGGAGCCGAAAGTCCTCCATGCTTGCCAGGTGTAGTCCAAACGATCTTGAAATCGATCTGGCTATTGGGTTTGATATCATTCACACCATCCAGCCTTTCCAGGTACATCTTCACTTCATTGGCAGATCCTTTCCTTCCTGAGAGCGTGATATCCTTTGGCAGCATCCGGTATTTGTATTTCCGGACATTGATCCTTGCCGTGTCTTTACCAATCACCTTATCGCCCATCTTCGCCGTAACATAAATGTATTCCCAGTTATCACCATCACTCAGGTCTGCAGATTTGGCGGTACAGTTATAGAACACATCTTTATCTGCGCTTCCGAACGCTTTACCCTCATTGCCTTTGGTATCTTTCAGGTATCCGAATTTGCCGGAACTGCTCCATTCAAAGAAAGGATGGGTATCACCACCTGTCTCTGCCACATTCTTGATCTCTGCTGTGATCTTCTGCTGGTCGAGCGGGATCATTTTGGATTCCCTGGGACTGAGTTTCACCTGTCCGCTACGCGCCTTTACTTCCCATTCTTCCATCTGGTGCGAGCTGCTCACTGCATAGAGCATACGCATATAATCAGTGCCGAGTATGGCGGCATTCACCACTTTCAATATGCCTAATCCTTTCTCCGTGAATTTCGGGATATCCACTTTCGGCTGGCCGATGGAATTGCCCAGTTTTTCTTTTACCAGGTATTGGGTAAGCTCATAGGCAGCCAGGATCAGGTCTTCCGTAAATTTATCGGTCACATTGGAGCTGAGGCCTGCCAGTGCTTTGTAGGCAGCCTGCTTGTAATCACCTTTCTTGATCTCTTCATATACATCCGGAGCAGACTTGATGAATACATCGGTCTTATCGATGAAACTTTCCACCGGACCGGAGCCGATATCGATTCCCTTCCCTGCCAGGCTTTCACTCCATCCCATGGTTTCCATGATCAGTGGCATCATGAAATCGATGGCGAAAGTTTCCACTTCCAGTCTTGTCTGTTTAGCGATCTCTGAATTGGTAATGGGTTGACTGCTATATGGAACGCCTGGCCCTACCACATGCACTTTCCAGATCACTTCGCTTTCCGTGTCGTTCAGTTCGAGTGTAACAGGACCGCTTTTAGCGAGGAAGATATCATCACCCTTTCCTTCGATCAAAGCGCCCAGCTGACCGGTGAGACTGGTATTGGCTGCGGCCGGATCGATGGCCAGGTCCTTATCAGCCGCAGTATTGCTGTTGATATCTTTCAGGATCACATGCTCATCGCCATTATTGAGCCTGTATTTCATTTTGTACAGGAAAGCATGGGCACGTCTGCGGTAATTATTATGGAAACTCAGTTGACTGAGCTCACTCTGGAAAAGCTGTACACCACTCTTGAAATCCCCTTCATCCACTATCAGATCTGAGGGCTTGCTATTGGCAGCTATGTCAACGGGATTGCGGTCAACCTTCAGGGCTTCCATTGTTTTCCTCAGCGGAGCAACAAAAGCAGCTTTGGACAAGATCAGCGGGTCATTGTTCCAGAGGCCGGTGAACTCCGCGATCCACTCGTTCACACCCGGCAACTGACCGATCTTATTGATGAATATTTTGGTGACGGTATCTGAGCGGTATCGTACGCCATATGCCAGGTAGAGCAATACTTTGGCTGTTGATGCAGGAGAAAGATGAGGAGTACTGTCTGTAATGAACCCGGCCATCAGGGGTTTATTTTCCTTATCAAAAAGCCAGGCGATATGAGGCGTTGCTTTCAGGTCGAATGCCTGTGTTTTTCCACTTTTGCTCACCTCGAAAGTCTGTCCGAAAGAGGACAGCTGTGCGCCGCTGAGATCAAAACTCACGCCGGATGGCAGCTGGATCTGCACTTCTTTCGCTCCAGCCACGGGCGGGACCGGCGGCTCATCATAATCTTTGTCTTTTTTACAGGAAAGCCCAGCCAGCAGCAGGCTGAAGACCATCAACAGAAAGCGGTAATTACGTGTCATTGTCATTAGTTTGAGAAAGGTTTGCTTGTTCTTATCTCTGTAATCGGACAATGAGGCAAAAGGTCATCAGCGTTTTTGAAATATTTATTTATCTTATTTTAGTCCCATGGAAAACTATACCGTCATCCTGGTCCTGTTGGGCATTATGGTAATCCTGAGCACCATGGCAGAGAAAATAAGAGTATCTGCCCCCATCATCCTTATCCTTGGAGGAGTAGCCATCGGCTTTCTACCCTTCATGCCTGAGATGCAGATCAATTCAGAGATCATCTTCCTGCTCTTCCTGCCACCGCTGCTCTATGATGCGTCTTTCAAGATCCCGTTTGCCGGCTTCAAGGCCAACCTCGGCATTATTTCATCACTGGCTTTCAGCCTGGTGTTTGCCACTACCGCAGGCATTGCCGTGATCGCCCATTTTCTCATACCCGGCATGACCTGGCCACTGGCCTTTGTGCTCGGCGCCATCCTGGCCCCTACCGATGCAGTGGCTGCACTGAGCATCACTAAAAGCATGAAGCTTTCTCACCTGACCACTACCATTCTTGAAGGGGAAAGTCTGCTCAACGATGCATCTGCACTGGTTGCCTACCGGTTTGCCCTGGCAGCCTTGTCCGGCTCCGCTTTTGTCTTCTGGAATGCATCACTCACCTTTTTGATATTGCTGGTGGGAGGTTTTGCAATTGGACTGATCATTGCAAAAATACTGGGTCTGGTACTCAGACTGATCCGCCACAATTCCATAGCCATACTGAGCCTGCAATTGCTGGCCCCCTTCGTTACCTACCTGGTAGCGGAACATTTTCATACATCGGGAGTTATTGCTGTAGTGACCTTGGGATTCAGTATGAGCCGTTTAAGCGCCATGCGTTTTCCGGAAACCCTGAAAACTCAGTCTGCTACTATCTGGGACATGATCACCTTCATGCTGAATGGACTGATCTTTATCCTGATAGGACTGGAACTGCCGATAGTAGTGAAAGAACTGAACAACGACCAGTTGCTCATCTATGCCGTATATGGGTTGATCATCACCATTGCCGCACTCTTCCTGAGAACGCTGAGCGTATTCCTGAATCACCGGAAACTGCACAGGGGATTCAACGATCCCAGGATACAGTCCTCCCGGAGAGCTATTCCTGCAAGCATCCTGTTAAGCATTCAGGAAAGCATGATCATCAGCTGGTCAGGCATGCGTGGCATTATTTCGCTGGCCATCGCTATCGGTCTTCCAACGGTGGTGAACAGTGAAGAATTTCCATTTATGAAAAGTGTGATCATCTATATTACAACTGTAGTGGTGTTGCTGACTATTGTAGGACAGGGATTGCTGCTGCCATTCATTGCGAAGTCAAATCCGGAAGAACAGTCACAAGGTTCTTTTGAAGCATAAGCAGTTCAACACCTTTATCTACAAACCCGTTCGCTTTCATTTCTGTAACACCATATCAATCTGCAGCTTCAGCTTCGTTTCAATATCCGCTCCTTCAAACCCAATATTGCTGAACTCGATCACCCCTTGCCGGTTGATGATATAGGTGGCTGGAATTACACTGAATTTGAATTTAGCTGATACATCAGGGTCTGTATTGTAATACACAGGAAAACTGTATTTGCGGTTACCGGACCATTTCTGCGCATCAGCCAGGGTATTGCGGGAACCACTGTTCACTACCATGAACACGATATCCTGATTTGTCTTATAAGCATCATACAGCTTCTGCAAATAAGGCATTTCTTCCATGCAAGGCCCACACCAGGTAGCCCAGAAGTCGATCAGGATCACTTTATTTTTCAGGGCATTGGTGTCAACAGGTTTTCCATCCAGGGTGGTGAAGTGCCTGAGCGAAGGAGCAAGCCTGCTGATCCTTTTTTTGATCACTTCTGCCGCCATCAGTTTCAGACGGGCATCCTGCAATTGTTGTAAGCGGTCCGGCTGGTTGGTTTCCCTGAAGAACCAGGTGGCATTACCGGCAGTCTCTTTATCAACAGATGCTCTCAAAGCTGCATCGATATTTCCCTGAGCTTCGGTTATACGGCCACGTTTGTAATTGATGATTGCCAGCATAGACAGCAGGTTGCCGCGGGCGGTACTGTACACTTCCCGGCGCATGCTGTCAGTAGTGTAAGGATATACATACCCTGTTTCCGGCCAGTACCTGATCAACCCAACCGGGAAGCTGTCTGCCATCGCTAATGTATAGTTCGCATACCAGGCAGCGCTGTCGAGTGCCAGGTTATTATCCAGGAGTACCTGGGTAATATCCTTGTAGGTTCCGGGAGTAAAAGGGGTTTTCTTTTCCCTGGTCATAAAACCTGCATGGTACAGGGCTTTGGCGCTGTCTTTCTTTGCAGCATATATTTTAAAAAGATGGCGGTGAATATCTGAAAATGCGTCCGCAGTTTCGCTGGTCTCATTTTCCAGTGCCTTTTCAAAAAGAGAAATTTTTGTAGCTGTATCTTTTTCCCTGGCGATCTGCATTGCGTAATAATCCCAGGCAAGTGGCGATCCGGCATATTTTTCCACCACCACTTTCCGGATGCTGTCCACCCGCTGCGGTTCACCGATGATATGATACCCCATGGTCACTTTATCAAGGTTGCCACTGGTTGTTGGCGCAGCATAAAAACGGTCTGCAATCACTTTCAGCGCCTGCTGCCTGAACTTTTCCTTTTGATGACCGGAAGCAGAATTCATCTGGTTGGTCAGCAACCTGAGCTTTGCTTCATAGTTCCAAGGATACAGCTTCAGTTCTTTTCTGTACTCTGCAGCTTCCGCAGCGGCAAGCCCCGGTGATTTACCGAACTGCTGCGCCAGGCTGTACCCCCGGTACAAAAGGGCATTGAGCACAGGAATTTTCTTTTGATCATACACCATAATTTCGAAATGCCCGGTGGCCGGCTTTTCCGTATGCTCCCCCGCTTCCAGGAAGAAGCTGGCAAAGCTTGCATAACGCTCCAGGAAAAGGGAAGTAGTCCAGACATTACCCTTCTTTTCCATCCTGATCCGGTAAGGCAGGTTATAGAAATTGGAAGTACTGAATACAAGCGTTACTTCAGTGGCCGCCGTTGTAATCTGGCCCGCAGCAGCTTCTCCACCTTTTACCTCCGGATCAAAAGTAACGGTAACGGTTTGTCCGCGCTGAGGGTATTCCGGTGTGATGCTCACTCTCTTTTGTGCAGCAACAATCAGTACAACCATTGAAGCAATGGCTGTACTGATAATTCTTTTCATCCTCATTTGTATCCGTCGTTTTGACTGAGATGAATATTTGTTTTACGTGCATCGGAAGGAATGGGATACAGGGTATCCGTGGCCTGCCAGTTGGCGCTCTTGATGGGCTGCAACACGGCATTGGACCTTCCTGTACGTTTCAGGTCAAACCAGCGATGGCCCCACTCTACAAACAGTTCAACCTTGCGTTCCTGCTCAACTGCCAGCAGCAGTGCACTCTTGTCGAGACTTGTGGGCAATGCAGTCAGCCCGGCGCGGATGCGCACGGAATCCAGGTCGGCGCGGCCATCCTCCAGTTTATCCTGCTGTATCCTGGCTTCTGCACGTATCAGGAACTGCTCAGCCAGTCGCATCACCATGGAGTACTCAGTGAGTGCAGCACCGTTATTGGTGCGGATCTTATACTTATAAGGGAAATATACAGTAGCACCGGATGATAATTTCCGGAAGCCCGTCCAGTTAGCTAAACGAAGGTCATTGGCTTCAAACTTTTTGATCAGGTTGGTAGTATCGAGCCTGAACAAAGGAGTACCCGTGGGCGTGGCCGGCGTGGAGGTAAAACCTTCCCAGGTATTCCGGCCCAGTGCTGTATTCACCGGCATCAGTTGCCAGATAGCTTCACGGCTATTGGCCAGGAATACTGCATTGAGGTCTTTCAGTAATGCATACTGATTATTGCGAAGCACATCCGAAGCTTCTGTTTCAGCGAGCGGCCATTGCTTCGTATACAGGTATACCCGTGCCAGCAATGCAGTGGCAGCTGCCTTATTGGGCCTTACGCGGTTACCGGAAGGGTAATTGTCCGCCATCAATGATTTGGCTTCCTTCAGATCTGTGATGATCTGATCATACACCAGCGCTGTTTTTTCACGAGGCTTCACACCATTGGCAACATAATCCGTATTGGTGATCAGGGGTACATCTCCATACATATTCACCAGGTAGAAATGCAGGAAGGCGCGCATAAAATAAGCTTCGCCCAGCAGTTGGTTCTTTACGGAAGGCGTCAGCGCCGTAGCTCCGGTCAGGCCTTCAATGCAGGAGTTAGCATGATAGATATAGGAATACTGATCCCTCCACATACTCTGCACATACTGGCTTGATGGCAGCAGTGTATTTTTCAGGAATACATCATAGTTCTCGAATCCCGTATAATAATACATATCATCGGCCTGCATGGCGGTGAGATAGTTCATCAGCACATTGGCATAGAAATAATTGAATGAGTTCATATTGCTGTACAGACCTACCATGGCGGCCGTAGCAGTTTTATCATCAGTGAACACCAGGTCTGCCGCCAGCTCATTCCTTGGCTGAGTTGTTTCCACAAACTTCTTGCAGGATGACAACCCGGTCAACAGCAGCAGCGACAGTAAAATATAATTGCGTTTCATACATTCCTTTTTTTGATTGATTGAAGTACCGTTTAGAAAGTGAACTGAAGACCTGCCGTGATGGTTTTCAACGGCGGCATCACCAGCCCCTGCGTTTCCGGATCAAGGCCATCATACCCGGTAATGGTGATCAGGTTCTGCCCCAGCACATACACGCTCAGGCTGTTCAGCTTGTAGCGTTTCACCAGCTTAGAGAGATCATAGCGCAGGGAAAGATTCTTCAGCCTGATATAACTGGCATCGCCCCACATGGCGGAAGACAAACGGTAAAAATCATATACAGAACCGGCGGCAGTAGTGCTTGCCTTCGGCACGGAAACAATATCATTGGGCTTGCGCCAGCGCTCGCCTGCATCTACTGTGGCATTCTTAAGAGAACCTGGCTGCTGGGACAAGTAGCCATAATTGATATTCTTTCCTTCCTGTTTTACAAACTGGAAAAGGAAATCAAGCTCAAATCCTTTGTAATTGAAAGTGTTCCTGAAACCGCCATAATACTCCGGCATGGTCTTGCCCAGTATCACGTAATCATCAAACTCTGAAATGGAATTTGTTTTGTTGATATCTTCAAATTCAGGCAATCCTGTTTGGGGGTCGATGCGGTTGAACTGATATCCCTTCACAATAGTGAGTGATTTATCCAGTACCAGCAGGTCCTTGTAACTGGAGGACTCAAGTCCGGGGAACGACTTCAGTTTATTCTGATTGATGGTAAGGTTGAAGGCTGTTTTCCAGGTGAAATCCCGCCCTTTGATATTGGTGGTGTTCAGATCAAATTCCCATCCTGTATTGAGCACCGTAGCGGGAAAATTGGCCGTGATCTCTGTAAAGCCCACCTGTGGAGTGAGTGCAAAATCCAACAGCTGGTTATCTGATATATTCCTGTAGAAATTAGTGGTCAGCAGGATCCTGTCCTGTAAAAAACCCAGTTCCAGCGCAGCTTCCAGCTTCCGGTTCTCTTCCCACCTGAAAGAAGGGTTGGCAAGCCTTGTGGGATAGATCCCTGAAACTCCGTCATAAGCAAAGGAAGTAGACTTCCAGGTTTCAAGGTACCTGTAATCGTCAATCTGGTCATTGCCTGTTGTGCCATAACTGGCCCTCAGCTTTCCATAGCTGAGGATGCTGTTATCCGGGAAGAAGCCTTCCTCTGTGAATAGCCAGGCGGCGCCCACTGCGCCGAAATTACCAAAGCGATAACCCGGACCGAAACGGGTGGAACCATCGCGGCGGAAAGTGGCATTCACGATATATTTTTCTTTCCAGTTATAGTTCAATCTTCCGAAGAATGAGTTGTAATGGTATTTCTTGTAGAGGGTCGGACGCAGGGTTACTTTCCCGGCGGAGCGTATGTCTTCCAGCAAGGCATCGCTTGAAAAATTCTCGCCTACAAAACTCTCTCCCTGCCTGATGTTTTCCTGCCAGCTGCCACCCGCCAGTAGTTGAAGCATGCCTTCACTGATCTTGCGGGAATAATCCAACTGTGGCTCGATGATATAGGACGATACTTCACTGTTCCCGAAATAGGTCATGCTTCCTGTAGAAGTAACCGGGTTGAATACAATATTGGGATACACCTGTAACTGGTCCATATTGGTTTGTGTATAACCAAGACTCGTCTTCAGGTTCAGGCCGGGCAGCACGGTATACCGTACTACGGAGTTTGCCACCAGGTTCTTTGTTCTGTTAGTGGATCGCCTTTGCAGGTACGCTACCGGATTTTGCTCCACGTTGAACCAGTAGAACTTTCCGTCATCATCATAAATGGGATAGTTGGGGGCAAGATTGTAAAAAGAAGTAATATCGGAAGGAAGTGATCTATCCTTAGTTCCTGAATAATTCACTGATGCAGTGATATTGAATTTCCTGTTCAGGCTGCTGTGGTCGATATTGAGATGCACTGCGCCACGCCGGAATGGAAGCTCATTGGGCAGTACCGTAGTTTCATTCCGGTAAGAGCTGCTGAGGAGGAATTTCGTTTGTTCGTTACCGCCAGATACGGAGGCCTGCACCTGTGTGATGTTGGCAGTATTCCCGATCATCATGTCCTGCCAGTCTGTGGTCTTGTTCTGGTCCCATAACAGCAGGTCAGGAGCTGAAGATTCATCAGGCGTTTTCCCATCATTGGCAAACGCCTCTTTACGCAGGGCAATATATTCAGGTGTACTCAGCATATCTACCATATTCACCACTTTACTGGCGCCCGTATAGATATTGAAATCGAACTGGGTTTTGCCGGTCTTTCCTTTGCGGGTAGTGATGAGGATAACACCATTAGCCCCTCTTGATCCGTAAATGGCAGTAGCATCGGCATCTTTCAATATATCCACCCGCTCTATATCTGAAGGATTGATGGTAGCAAGCGGGCTTTGATTGCCTCCTGCGCTGGTGAACTGATCAATGGACTCCGAAAAGAATGGTACACCGTCTATGATGTACAGCGGATCATTGCCTCCACCGATAGAGTTCCTGCCCCGCAGCATCACAGAATAATTGGAGCCGCGGAATCCACTGGATGAAGCTATGAAAAGTCCTGGTACCCTTCCCTGCAGCGCAGCCAGTGGATCAGCTACGGGTTGTGAAGCAATGTCTTTATTTTTTACGGTTGATACACTGCCCGTATTGCTCCTTCTGACTGCAGTTCCATAGCCCACCACTACCATCTCATCCAGCGCATTGGCGGAAGGGGCCATTACCACAGTCAGTTCTTTCTGATCTCCCAGTTTCAGTTCATATGTTTCAAATCCCACGAATGAGAACACCAGTGTCTGGCCCGGTTTGGCATCTATCATAAAATAGCCTCTGATGCCTGTGGCAACAGAAATGGGGGTCCCTTTCACAGTAACGGTGGCACCGGTGAGAGGATCTCCGTTATTATCTTTCACATAACCCGTAAAAGGATCGGCTGCCGCAGCAATCGACAACGTATTTTTTGCAGGATCGCTCTTCGGTTTCTGGCGGATAAAGATGGTTTGGTTCTCGATGGTATATTCCAGTGGCTGATTGCGCAACACCTGTTTGATAAAGCTCTCAAGCGGTTGTTTGTTCGCCTGCACATCAACAGGTTTTGACTGGCTGATCTGGTTGTTGTTCCAGACAACAAAATAGCCTGTTTGCTTTTCGATCTCGGCAAAGATCTTCTTCAGTGGCATTTCCTTACCTGTAAGGGTCACCGTTTGTGAAAGCCCCCTTGCGGAAATGGACATACTGAAAGCAAAAAGGAAAAAGGCGGTCAGTTTCATTGTTTTCAGAATTGTTTTGGTACTCAGGCCGCGCCAGACAATAGCAGCCTGGTCACAAAGCGCTTTGATTTGCATAACTTCGTAACAGTTTTGGGTTGAACAATAAATAGCAGTTGATCCAAAATTTCGCCGGAAGTGCTCGAACCACTTCCGGTTTCTTTTTTGTATAGGATAGGGTACGGATTGATTATACTGTAAGAATGAATTGGTTAATACACTACCAATTTCCTTCCTGCTTCGATCCTGAACTGCACACCCATACCGGCCATACCGTTCAAAACCTGCGACAGGCGCAGATTGCGCTGCATCTTACCACCGAAACGGATAGAGGAAGGTTGCTTTTCGTACACAATGTCCACATCGTACCAACGCGCCAACTGTCGCATTACCGTTGGCAATTCAGCGTTGTTCATGTCAAATACCCCATTCTTCCAGGCAAGTACCTGGGCAGTATCTACCTGATCGTTCACACTGATCCTTCCTTCCTCTATCCGGGCCTGTTGCCCCGGCCTGAGGGGTTGCAGCCTTCCGGATGCGCGAAGGTTCACGGCTCCCTGTGTAAGGGTGGTGGTAATGGCAGGTTCATCAGTATAGGCGTTCACATTGAACAGGGTACCTGTTACTTCTATGAAAGTATTTGCAGGAGCCTGCACCCTGAATGGTTTGTTACGGTCCCTGGCCACCTCAAAGAACACTTCCCCTGTTACCTGCACCAGCCTTTCAGTCCCGCTGAACCTGGTAGGATAGGTCAGGGAACTGGCGGCATTCAGCCAGGCCCTGGTACCGTCTGGCAGCAGCAGTTGAAATTGCTTTCCCCTGGAAGTGGCAATTGTATTATTTGCTGTTTCACCAGAAGCCGGTCCCTGCGCTTCATACCGCAACGATCCGTTCTCCAGCACAGCAGTATTGTTGTTTTCAAGCGCCACTACACCGTTCTGCAAACTGTCCAGCACAATGGTTTTTCCATTGGCCAGTGTGAGCACAGCGCCACTACTGCCCGGTACAGCATCCATGGATGCATCAACAACCAGCGGATCGGTGGAAGCATCCAGCTTTCCATTTTTTAAATACAGAACGTACAGCCCCACTCCTGCCAGCAACACCACTGCCGCGGCCGCATACCAATAAAAGCGGCGCAATTGCAGCGTCCGTTGCTTTGGCCGGAACGCAGTGCTGATCTGCCGGTACATCATTTCTTCCTGGGCATCCATGCCGGATGCAGACTGGTCTGTATTCACCAGGGTTTCCAGTTGAGCCTCCAGCCGCTGGCTATAGGTTTCATCCTGCAGCAACTGCTTCCAGCGCAGGAACTCATCCTGCGTCATCCTGTCTGCCAGGTACTTCTGGAACAGCTCTTCAAAATCATTTCCGGACATATGCATTATTTAACGTTGATGACCTGGCCCAGAGCGTGTATATGTATGGACGTAAAACAGGGAAAGGGTATGGCATTGAAATGAAATTTTTTTTACGGCCAGGGGGAAAACAGCACCGCCGCCACGATGCCCAGTTCCGGGTAATGCTTTTGGAGATAAGCCCGGATGGAAGCCAGCGCTCTCACCAAATGACTTTTGGAGGTAGTGGGGGAAATATCCATCACCCGGGCTATCTGTTCATGAGTAAGTCCCTGGAAACGATGCAGGGTGAAGGCCTTCTTCAGCTGTGGAGAAAGTTGATCGATGGCCTCCTGCATTACCTGCTGCAATTGACGACTGGCAAGTGTTTCCTCTGCAGTAGGGGAAAGATCAGCAAAGAAGCCCAGGAGATAGGGCTCATATTCAGTGGATACCACTTTTTTTCTAAGGTAGTCGCGGGCCAGATTCCTGGTGATGGTGTTCAGCCAGGGTCTGAACTGTTCCACTTCACGTAGACCAGCCTTTTTTATCCATACCCTGGTGAATATCTCCTGGGTCAGATCCTGCGCCAGTTCAGGAGATTTCATCAGCCGGAGTGCAATGCCGTATACATGTTTTACATATTGATCATAGAGCATCCTGAATGCTTTCTGGTCACCCGCTGCAACCCGCAGGATCAATTCTCTTTCATATGGTGGATGCGCTGTCAACTATAGCTCACAATAATTTGGATTTTGGCAGGACAGGCAGTAATGATATCCCAAAAATATCGAATTAATGGTTCCTGTAAAAATGCTGCGCTTCTTCCATGGCCTTTGCCATCAATTCCTGCAGGTTTTGCAACACTGCCTGAAGGCGTACTTCATTCCCTTCAGAATATTCGATTTCATCCAGTAAAGGATTGAGGAGCTCATTCAGCCCCATCACTGAAATGGTAGTTTTAAGATTATGAGCGGTAGCGCGCATCCTTTGCTCATCGCGGGTTTTCATTGCATGCGCCAATTCTTCCATAGCTTTCGGTACGGCCCTGATGAATTTCTGTGCTGCAACCTGCTCATACGCCATATCCCCTGCGCTCACATCCCGCAGGTATTCCAGGTTGATGATCTGAAACGTTCCTGAATTATTTTCCGTATCCACAGTTCCCGGTTGCACAAAAGATGTGAACCTGCTGATCAGGCTGCTCAACTGCTCCTGTTTCACCGGCTTGGCGATATATTCATTCATTCCATAACTCAGGCATTTCTCGCGTTCACCAGGCATGGCATGGGCCGTCATGGCAATGATGGGTATATCGGATTTCAATTCATTCCTGATCTTACGTGCCGCAGTATAACCATCCATCAACGGCATCTGGATATCCATCAACACCAGGTCATATTTTTTTGCCCGGATCTTATGGATGGCTTCCAGGCCGTTGCCTGCAAGATCAAACTGCAGACCCCAGTTTTTGAATATATGCGTGAGCAGGCTCTGATTGAATTCATTGTCCTCCGTGATCAGCACCGTTATGCCGGAACCGGATCGCTGCGGCAAAAGAGATCCAGCCACTGCCAGGTTATCATTTATCTGGCTGGTGGAAACCATATAAGGGATCATTACATGAAATACAGTTCCCCGCCCGGCTTCACTTTCCACATCTATAATACCCTGCTGCAGTTCCACCAGGTCTCTTACAATGGACAGGCCCAGTCCTGTTCCTCCATACTGACGGGTGATGGTATCATCTGCCTGTTCAAACCTTCCGAAGATATGCCTCAGCTTATGCGGCTCGATACCGATACCGGTATCACGCACATCCAGCTTCAGTTTCACAATATTGCCTTCCTGTGACGCCATCATCACTTTCAGTGATACCGTACCTGCTTCTGTGAACTTGAGCGCATTGCCCAGCAGGTTATTGAGGATCTGTGTCAGCCTCATGGGATCCCCTTCCAGGATATCCGGAATATTATTATCGATTTCCACTTTCACCAGCAGGCCTTTGCCTTTGGCCCTTTGCTGCATCATGGTACCGATGGAATTGATGAGACCACGTAAACTGAAAGGTACATGCTCTATCCGCATCATGCCAGCTTCTATCTTTGAAATATCCAGGATATCATTTACAATGGCCAGCAGGTTCTCACCCGATTTCTCGATGGCCTGCACATATTGCTTCTCCTCTTCATTCAGTTTCTTTTGTGATAACAACTGCGTGAAGCCGATGATAGCGTTCATCGGAGTGCGGATCTCGTGGCTCATATTGGCCAGGAAATTCTCCTTCACCTTTGCCGTGTCCCGCAACATCTTTTCGGATCGGATCAGTTTTTTAATGATGAAGATGATGTACATAAACACCAGCGCAGCTGCCAGCAATACCAGCGCCATTACGATATAACTGAACTCGATGGCCTTTTGCCCGCTTCGCTGCACATCATCCGTGATCAGCGAAAGCTGGTTGCCCCTGGCGTTGGTGATCTTACGTACATTTCTTTCAATATCATAGGACACCCATTCAGGCAGATTGGAATTGATGGTATCTTCCGCCGCCCTCACGCCATGTAAGCGGTATGCACGCAGTACATCACGGAAAAGGTCAACTTTCAGCTGAATGCTTTTATTCAGCTCCCTGATCAATACCACACTCAGGGAATCATCATGAATGGTGCGCAGAAAATCCTGTGCAGCCTGTATTTCATTGAACTCACTGTCGAGGCCTGATAAGTATGAAGTATCCCCGGATTCGATAAAGCCGCGGATCTTTCTTTCGATCACCACCTTGCTCTTGGCTGCGTCCAGCAGGTTTTTGGTGATCTGAAACTCATCCATCAGTTGTTTATTGCTGGTAACAAGCGCATTCACATGCCTGGTTGAATTGTACTCCAGGTATCCCAGTATAATGGTGCCCAGGATGAAGGGCCCGATGATGTAAAAAATGATCCGCTTGCCAGACATTGGGGTAACGTTTTAATTGAATCCTCACTTATCAACTTTCCGGGCAAAAATACCGTTCAGTTCAGCAGGATCCGGAAACAAGCAATGAGCAGGGTAAAAGTATCGACAAACAGGAGTTTCCGGGCGACGGGTCAGAGCACATTCATCCGCCTGTTCAGGGTGGCCCTGTACGCATCAGCCACCGGCACTGTTCTGTCCTGCACAATGATCACACCGTCACGGATGGTATCTATCTTATCTATAGCAATGATAAATGAACGGTGCACGCGCAGGAATTTTGCAGCAGGCAGGCGGTCTTCCACAGCTTTCAATGTATTGTGGATGGCGTAGAACTTCTGCGCGGTATGCAGTTTCACATAATCACGCATGGATTCCACAAAGAGGATATCGTTCAGTTTCAACCGTCTGATGATACTGGAATCGCGGATAAAAATGAATTCCTCTCCGTTCATATTCAGTTCCTCTTCTGCGCTGGCCAGCAGTTCCCTGGCCTTATCGATAGCCTGGATCAGCCTGGCAGGCGTTACCGGCTTGATGATATAGTCTGCCACATTGAGCTCAAAAGCCTCCACGGCATAGTCTCTTTTGGAAGTGGTGAAAATGATGACGGGACCCTTACCCAGGTTGCGGGTAAGCTCCAACCCAGACATGCCCGGCATTTCGATATCCAGCAATATCAGGTCCACAGGTGTTTCCTGCAGCAGGTTATAGGCCTGTAACGCATCGGCGCATTCGCCCACGATCTTCACATCCTTTATCCTGCCTGCGATCTGACCTACGATATCCCTGGCAATCTCATTATCGTCAACTATCAGCACGTTCATGAATCAAATATAATAAATCGCCTGACATACTTCCTTTCCCGTCGACAGGTTTTGCCTACCCGTCGTTTTGCAGGAGCGAACCCTTCCTGATCAAAGTAAGTTGCACCTGCTAACAAACACTGACCAATAACAAAAACCATAACAAATGAACACTTCTATCGGCATCAGCCCAGACCACCTTCTGAAAGTTTCCCAGGTACTGAACGGCATCCTCTCGGATGAGTTCCTCCTTTATCTCAAAACAAGGAATGCACACTGGAACGTTGAGGGGCCCGACTTCTACAACAAACATAAATTCTTTGAAGCGCAGTACCAGGAACTGGATGAGATCGTAGACGATCTCGCAGAGCGCATCCGCACACTGGGGCATTATGCAGTGGCCACCATGAAAGATTATCTTCAACTGACCCATCTTACTGAGCTTACAAGGAACACCAATGACAGTGCAGGTTATATCAAAGAACTGCTGGCAGACCACGAGAGCATCCTCATCCACCTCCGCGAAAATGTAAACCATTTCGCCGGTGAAATGAAAGATGCAGGCACCAGTGATTATATCACCGGCCTGATGGAAACCCATGAAAAGATGGCCTGGATGCTCAGGGCCCACCTCAGTTAATTCTTCTTTCAACCATTAAAACTTAGGATCATGAAAACCTTCTTCTCCGCCCTCCTGGGCATCGCATTATTGTGCACATTTACCAATAGATCCAGTGCACAGACTTCAAACAAAACAGTAAGGAACATTGTACTCGTTCACGGCGCTTTTGTTGACGGATCGGGCTGGGAACCGGTATACAATGATCTCACAGATAAAGGTTATCGCGTTACTGTAACGCAGCAGCCACTCAGTTCTTTTGAGGCGGATGTGGCGGCCGTGAAGCGCGCAATCAGCCTGCAGGACGGCCCCTGCCTGCTTGTTGGCCACAGTTATGGCGGAGCCGTGATCACCAGCGCCGGCAATGATCCGAAAGTTGCCGGACTGGTTTACATAGCAGCGCATGCCCCTGATGAAGGAGAATCCGAAGCTGCTAACGGAAAACAATATCCTTCTGCATACAAATCCCTGATCAAGGGAGCAGACGGTTTCGATATCATCGATCCGAAAATGTTTGCTGCTGATTTTGCCGGTGATCTGGCTCCGGAAAAGGCAGCCTTCATGGCCAATGCGCAGATGCCGGTGGCAGATAGCGCATTCCATGCCATCATCCATGATCCGGCCTGGAAAAAGAAACCATCCTGGTATATGGTGGCACAGTCAGATCGCATCATCAATCCGGATCTTGAACGAATGTATGCGAAGCGCGCAGGCAGCAAAACCACAGAGATCAAAGGAGGCAGCCATGCCATCTTCGCTTCACACCCTGAAGAAGTTTCGAAACTGATCGGGGAAGCGGCTACTTCTATCCACTAGCCTGTGGAAGCCCCCGGACCAGAGCAAAGGACGATGTCTTTTGCCTCTGCGTTCCGGAACCAACCAACCATCATTCAATCTCTTTTTATGAGTACGCAATCATCCCGCTTTAAATATTCCCTTGAAAAACAGCCACCCAGGCTGGGACCTGGTGGCAGTACACACGGAGCATCCGTAAAAGAATTCCCCGCATCCGTTGGTATTGCCGGTGTATCGATGAGACTGGAACCTGGAGCCATGCGGGAACTGCACTGGCATGCCAATGCAGCTGAATGGGGTTATGTGGTGCAGGGCACAGTGCGTACAACCATCATACATCCCGGTGGAGATGCTTACACAGATGCATTCAATCCCGGTGATGTATGGTATTTCCCGAGAGGATACGGTCATGCTATTCAGAATAACGGCGATGTACCAGCGCATTTTATTCTCATTTTCGACAATGGTGATTTTTCAGAGGACCACACTTTCAGCATTACGGATTTTATTGCGCATGTTCCCAGAGAGATCGCTGCGCAGAACCTTGGATTAAGTCTGGAAGAAACGGAACTTTTACCGGCAGGAGAAGTATATTTCGCTGAAAGTGAAAGACCTGATGAGAGGTCAGTGATCGCCACACCATTGCCGGCGCCTGAACTGATGAGCATGCACCGTTATCCCCTGGGATCCCAGCGTCCAAGGCTGATCCCGGGCGGAGGCACGCAAAAACTGGTGACTGAAAAGGAATTCCCCATCAGCAAAACTATTGCGGGGTCTGTACTTGAACTGCAACCCGGGGCACTGCGGGAACTGCATTGGCACCCCAATGCAGACGAATGGCAATATTTTCTTTCCGGCAATGCAGAGATAACGGTTTTCCTGGCGGAGAGCAATGCCGTAACGGAACAGTATGAAGCCGGTGATATCGGGTATGTGCCCATGGGTGCAGGTCATTATATTAAAAACACAGGAGCGGAAGTATGCAGGATCCTGATTGGTTTCAATAGCGGCGAGTATCAGTCGATAGACCTGAGCAGCTGGCTGGCTTCCAATCCCACGGACCTGCTGGAAGGAAATTTCGGAGTATCGGGAGGCATTATCGGTAAGTTCATGCAGGGTGGGCATTTTATCAAACGGCCTGTGTAAGGTTTTATTCATTGCATATTTATAAACGTTATCTCCTTATCATCTTTGCAAGGCTTCCCAGTTTTTTTCAATTTCAATTGCAGGTCATCCGTCCATGGTAATCCGTAACACAACCTCATGCAATGATTGAACTGGTCCTGCAAAGTGAACATCCTGCCAGGCGCAATGCTGATCTTCTGTTTCATGGCCAGCTCATACAACTCAACGGCATCGATGCTCTTATCAAATTCAACCCATAATGCCAGGCCGCCCTGCGGCCTGCTGGTACGGGTGCCTTCCGGAAAAAATTCCGCGATGGCGTCAACATACTGCCGGTAATTGTATTGCAGTGTTTTGCGGAGATGGCGGAGATGGTTATCATACCGGGCGCTCTTCAGAAAATTAGCAGCCGCCTCCTGCGTGATGGAAGAACCGGCAATAGTATGCACCAGTTTCTGTTTCATAATTTTTTCTTTGTACCTGCCCGGCGCCACCCAACCTACCCGGTAGCCTGGCGCCAGTGTTTTGGAGAGAGAGCTGCACAACAACACATTTCCTTCCGTATCAAATGCCTTGCAACATTTGGGTCGATGCGTACCAAAATACAGATCACCATATACATCATCTTCTATTAATGGTATACCATGGCTGCTTAACAATCTTACCGCTTCCTGTTTATTCTCATCCGGCATACAGCTGCCAAGCGGCGTATTGAAATTAGATACCAGCAGACAGATATCGATCTTCGGCAGGGCCTTCTTCAGCGCCTCCATCAGGATCCCCGTTTCAGGGTGTGTTGGTAACTCAAGTACTTTCAAACCCAGGCTGAGCGCCAGTTGCAGGATACCCGGGTAACAGGGGCTCTCGATAGCAACCGTATCTCCCGGCTTTCCCAGGGCCATCAGGCAATAGGCGATGGCATTCAATCCACCGCTGGTAGTCACCAGCTCGTGCTCCTGCAGGTTACCACCCCAGGTGAGCGCGCGGGCCGCCACCATCCTTCTCAGTTTTTCGTTTCCCTGCGGGTTCTCATAATTCGCCCCCGCTCCTTTCAGTTCGCGGGTGGCATGAACGATCTCCTTGCTGAGCCTCGCCTGCGGCAGCAGTGAGCCTACCGCTGCCCCCACTGAAAAAAGCGTGAGCTTGTCATTGCCCATATTCGCATACACACGATCAATCAGGTCTGCCGGTTCTTTATGCTTCGGCAAAGTAGAAGGCTTGCTCACTGCCGGTAATGGCAGGCGGCGATAAGCAGTGCGGCTCACAAAATAACCCGACTGCGGTTTTGATTCTATCAGCGACTGCGCTTCCAGCTCCAGGAAAACCCTTTTGGCCGTATTCATGCTGATGCCATGCTCCTGGCATAACATCCGCACGGAAGGCAGGCGCTCGCCAGCTTTCAGCACTTCTGTTTTAATAAGATGCGCCAGCTTTCCGGAGATCTCCGAGTAAATGAAATCTTTCATGATTCAACTGTATCCATCAAAACTAACAAAACTGAGACTGTATCCATACAATCCACTCTGTTAATTTTACTGTATCATATAAAGAGAAAAGATGAACAGCGAAATAAGCTTAGTCAGAAAGAGCCATCTTTCTGCAGGATGGATCAATGGTTTTATCGGAGTACTGATCTTCAGCGGATCACTTCCCGCCACGCGGCTGGCGATCCAGGATTTCAACCCGGTTTTCCTGACGATGGCCCGTGCTGCGATAGCAGGAATGCTGGGATTGATACTGCTACTGGTATTCAGAGAGAAGCGGCCGGACAAAGCGCAACTGTTTTCACTCACACTCGTAGCATGTGGCGTGGTGATCGGCTTCCCCTTATTGAGCGCTCTGGCCCTTCAATATGTAAGTTCAGCACATGGGATCATCTTCAATGGTATGCTGCCATTGACAACGGCTATCTTCGCTGTACTGCGCGGAGGCGAAAGGCCCAAACCCGCATTCTGGCTGTTTTCTGTACTGGGCAGCGCATTGGTGATCGGCTTTGCCTTTTCACAGGGCATCCATGTTTCTTACACGGGAGATATCCTGATGCTGATGGCCGTGATCGTCTGCGGACTTGGGTATGCAGAAGGCGCTAAATTGTCCAAAACCCTGGGAGGCTGGCAGGTGATCTCATGGGCGCTGGTGCTTTCATTGCCTGTGACCATTCCTTTACTGCTGTGGATGATGCCTCCCACATTTGAAGGAGTGCGTGCACCCGCCTGGATGGGGTTGATATATGTATCCCTGTTCAGCATGCTGATCGGTTTCGTATTCTGGTACAGGGGACTGGCGCAGGGAGGCATTGCGGCAGTTGGACAAATACAATTATTACAACCTTTCTTCGGACTGGCACTGGCCGCTGCTTTACTGAACGAAACAGTGAGCACCGGCATGATCGGCATCACACTCGCGGTGATCCTCTGCGTGGCAGGCAGCAGAAAGTACGGCAAATAAAATCATACGATGTATATACCTACACTTTTCCGGTGGGATGAAGCGGCAGACAAGATCTCCTTCATGCAGCAGTACAGTTTCGCAACTATCATAACTGGCAAGGGAAATATTCCTGTTGCCACTCACCTTCCCTTTGTAGTAGAACAAAGGGAGGATCAGTTATACCTGAGCTCCCATTTTGCCAAAGCCAATGAACACACCACGCTCATAGAAGCAAACCCGTCACTGGTGATCTTTTCAGAGCCACATGCCTATATTTCTCCGAAACATTATGACAAAAAACAAAGTGTTCCCACCTGGGATTATATATCAGCACATGCGTATGGCCATGCAAGGATCATCCATGATAAAGCAGTCGTCTCCGAAGTAGTTAATCCGGATAACTATTCACCATCCGGATCAACTACTTCGGTCTCCGCTACACGCCCTACTTGTCCATCTTTCAGCCTCACTTTGATTCCCCTGGAATGGAATGCGGCCGACGTGAGAATAGCTTCCACGATACCATAAGTAAGCCTTCCGCTGCGCTGGTCTTTCTTCAGGATCACAGCTACTTCCTGTCCGGGATAGATATCTTTTCTGTACTGGCCATCCATATTTTTCGGTTTTCAGCTGTAAAAATATCGAATGTAATCCGGCTAACCGCTGTTCTTTTGCTCATTCCAGTAATAGCTGTCGGGGTACTGTCTTTTTCCGAAGACAGCAGTGCCAACCCTCACAATGGTAGCGCCCTCTTCAATGGCAGTTTCCAGATCTCCGCTCATGCCCATGCTGAGTGCATACGCACCTTCTGGCAGCAACCCTTGCTGCAGGGCCTGATCGCGGATCTCACGCAGCAGCCTGAACGAAGGCCTTACTCCTAACTATCAAAACATTTTGCTGTTAAAATATTTTAAAGAGCCCGGCCTTTAAATAGCCGATATTTGCAGGCTTATGGACCAGGCTTCAGGCAATATTATTGATACCCCCGGGCGGGGCATTCCTTTCAAGCGGTTTGCCATTGATGCGATCGATGAGCCCCTGATAGCGGGAAGTCACCCTGGCGGGCATTTTATCGAGCCGAAGGATTATCAGCTGATCAGCCCGGACGAGCTGGAAGCAGGTCATGGTATTTTCCTCAACCGCCTGGCCTTTCCCCTGTTTCCCCCGGTTACCGTATTACAGCAGCAACAGCAATTACTGGTAAGCTGCACCTGCAATTCCAGTGATCAACGTTTATGCATACACGAAGCTCAGGTTCTGACAGCCCTGTTACGCCGGCAGGAATTGGGTGCTTTTTTCTTTACGGCCACCAGGCATGCAATGCTGCAGAAAGCCGGAGCGGATTATGGGTTGTCCGATTCCAGCAACCCCGATGATTATTTTTCCATTCACTGGGAGAACAATAAACTGGAAATCCGTCCGAAGCAGTCTTCGTTACTGGCCGTGAATGCAGATACCCTTCAGGCCATGAACCAGCTGCTGTACCCGCCTACGGAAAAACACCAGCTGGATGATCCCATCGCTGAAGGCAAGGCCATCATCGTTGTTTTCAGGCAGCACAAATACAACCGGCATCTGCTGATAGAGTTGTACAGCGCCCCCGTTTCAAAAGACGGGAAGATCAAGAATCCGCTGTCACCCTTTGCTCCGCTCGACCTGGCCTGGGCGCAGGATGATCCCGAGCACCTGAAATTCTACACTGCCGTGCATAAGTTCCAGAACCATCCGGCCACCAAACGTTCGGCTTCCGACCTCAAGGCCCTGAAAGCTATTATCAGGAACCCTGCCCGTTATTCTTTTTTCATCCACAATCCGGATGTTTCAGAAAAAATTACAGCCAGCTCCATCTTGCTGATCAAAGCGGCGATGCTGCCCAACGGTATCAGTCTGACCGTTTCTGAGGAAGGTGATTTTTATGCGATCGGAGGAAGACTGCTGCTGGGCAATACGGAACATCCATTGAAGGACGCGCAGCTTCGCTTCAACTGGTTCCTGCAGGCAAACGATACTTTGTACCTGATAGATCAACTGCCGGCGCTCGGCATGATCGAATTACTGAAGAAGAAAGATCATTTTCTCGTTCATAAGAACAAATACGGCGAATTCAAAAGCCAACTGCTGGAAAAACTGGAGGACAAGCTCGATATCGATTATAAGTATATCAATCCCGCCACGGAAACAGAGAAGAAGGCCGGGGAAAAACTGCAACGCATCATCTACCTCTCCGATCTGAAGAATTACGTGATGATCATTCCTGTGATCAGGTACGGCGAAACCGAGATTCCCATCAGAACGAAGCGTCAGGTGCATACTGTCAACGCCAAAGGGAAAGAAATACTCCTTCCCCGTAATGATGATGCAGAGCGGTCCTTCACGGCACTGATCATGGGCCAGCACCCTCATTTTGAAGAGCAGCAGGATAACGACCTTCATTACTGGTACCTGCACCGCGACCGCTTCCTGAACGAAGACTGGTTCCTTCATGCCTTTGAAATATGGAACAAGGAAGGGATCACCGTGCTCGGCTTCAATGAACTCGATAATAACAGGCTGAACCCGCACCGTGTGAAGATCGATATCAAGGTGCTCTCCGGTATCAACTGGTTCAATGCTGATATCCGCGTTAAATTCGGTAAGCAAAAGGCCTCGCTGAAACAGGTTTACAAATCCATCCGCAATCATAACAAGTACGTGCAGCTGGATGATGGCACACTGGGAATCCTTCCTGAAGAATGGATCAACAGGTTCTCCGATTATTTCAACAATGCCGAGATCATCGATGAATCCACCATCCGCATTCAGAAGATCAACCTCACTGCCATCGAGCAGTTATACGAAGCGGCCCTCCCGGATGCAGCAGTGGAAGAAGAGATCAGCCGCTATCGCAACAAGCTGCAGGATATCCGTCATATTTCAGAAATAGACACTCCTGCTGAATTACAAACGGAGCTCCGTGCTTATCAGCGTGAAGGCCTCAACTGGCTCAATGCCCTCGATGATCTGAATTTCGGAGGCTGCCTGGCGGATGATATGGGACTGGGCAAATCCGTTCAGATCATTGCCTTCATACTTTCACAGCGGCATAAAGTTGAAAAGAATACCAACCTGCTGGTGGTTCCCAGCACGCTCATCTTCAACTGGCAGCAGGAAGTGGCGCGCTTTGCACCTGATATCCGCATTCATACATTGCACGGGGCGAACCGGATCAAGCACACGGAAAACTTCGATCAGTATGAGATCATCCTTACCAGTTACGGCACCCTGCTCTCAGATGTACTCTTTCTGAAAGATTACACATTCAACTATGTGTTCCTGGATGAGTCCCAGAATATCAAAAACCCCGAAACGCAACGCTATAAGGCAGTCCGGCTGCTCAATGCACGCAACAGGATCGCCATCACCGGCACACCGGTAGAGAACAACACTTTCGATCTCTTCAGCCAGTTGTCATTTGCCTGTCCCGGTCTGCTGGGCAGCAGGCAATATTTCAGGGATGTATTTTCCATTCCCATCGATAATTTCAAAAACTCCAGGCGCGCTAAAGAACTGCACCAGAAAATACAACCTTTCCTGCTTCGCCGTACCAAGGAAGAAGTGGCCACGGAGCTTCCGGATAAAACCGAAATGGTAGTGTATTGCGAAATGGATGAAGAGCAGCGAGGCATTTACAATGCTTATGAAAAAGAGTTCCGCGACTATGTGAGTGCCATCACGGATGATGAACTGAAGCAGAACCCCATGAATGTACTCCGCGGCCTGACGCGTCTCCGCCAGATCTGCGACGCCCCTGCCCTCCTGGGCGATGAAGCGCTCACCGGCTACAGTTCCGCCAAGATCAACACCCTGCTGGAACAGATTGAAACAAAATCGCCGCATCACAAGATCCTGGTGTTCTCACAGTTTGTAAGCATGCTGAAACTGATAGAAACGCAACTGAAACAACGCGCAATAGGGTACGAAATGCTCACGGGCAGCACCCGCAACCGCGCCGCTGCAGTGAATGCATTCCAGGGCAATCCCGGCAGCCGTGTATTTCTTATCAGCCTGAAAGCCGGAGGTACGGGTCTTAATCTTACGGAGGCAGACTATGTGTACATTGTTGATCCCTGGTGGAATCCCGCAGTGGAGAACCAGGCCATCGATCGCGCGCACCGGATCGGTCAGGATAAAAAAGTGATTGCCATCCGGCTGATCTGTACCAATACGGTGGAAGAAAAGATCATGCAGATGCAGGAAACCAAACAATCCCTGGCAGATGATCTCATTAAATCCGGTAACGCACTTGCTCCCGTATTATCTAGAAATGAATTGATCAAACTCCTCAGTTTTCAACCGCAGTAAATTTTTTCATTTACCCGGGGACCAGTCGCTCGCGTCCCGCGAGTGACCAATATTTGCCCGCCTTCGGCGGGCAGCGTGTCGCCGGAGGCGACGGAATAAAAGTCACTCGCGGGGACGCGAGCGCTGGGCACAGCGAAACAAAACCGGGCTGACATTTTAAGTCAGCCCGGTGATAAGGATTCATGGCTATCATCAACTGCGTTTACTTCAGCAGTTCTTTCAATTGATCTTCCAGCTGTGGCTCTGAAGGCCTTTTCGCTTTTGACTCAATGATCTCTCCAGCAGGTCCGAGTAAGATAAAATGAGGAATCCCCACAATCGTGTAATCTTTCACGAAAGCAGTTTCCCAGGCTTTATCGGCCATTATCTGGATACCGGTAAGTTTTTCCTTTCTCACGAAATTGATCCACTTCTGCCTGTCGCCTACCTCATCGATGGATATGCTCACAAACGCGATGTTCTTATCATGGTATTTCGCTTCCAGTTTTTTCAGGTAAGGGATCTCTGCTTTACAGGGTCCGCACCAGGTGGCCCAGAGATCGATGTATACATATTTTCCGCGCAGGCTTTCCAGCGATATTACAGTCCCGCTGGTATCGGCAAATGCAAAAGAGGGGGACGGCGCTCCTTTTATATATTTTATTTTCCTGTTGTACACATCCTGCACCATGCTTCTGAACCGCTCATTCTTTGCCAGTGACATGAACAGATTATAAGCAGAGTCAAGCCTGGCACGGTCACCTGACTCCTTCAATATACCTCCAACATACTGGAAAGCGTAAAATTCACGGATGAAGGGGCTGGTCACATGTTGCTGCGCCACCTTGAATTTAGCTTCGCCCAAACCTTCCCTGCCCGCTTTTTTCCCGGGTATCTTCCAGGTCATTCTCGTCAATTGCAGATCATGGTCACGCCTGAAAGCAGCGGAGGCAATGAACAGTGCCTCATCATTGATATCTATGCCTCCGAGGATCACCGAATCAATCCTGGCCTTGTCTTCAGCGCTCAGCTCTTTCTCTTTGGCCAGTTTGAAAACCATACTGATACTATCCTGCGGTGCATCCCTGCTCACCATTTCATCCATCCGCTTCATCGTTTCTGGATTCATGCCGTACCCGAAATTGTAAGAACTCATCATTCTTCTCTCGATACTCTTCAGGTAAGCATTAGCCACTTCATTGAAGAAAGGGCTTCCCTTCACCTTCCGGATCATCGCAGTACCTTCTTTGCGGAACTTCACCAGCCGGGAAAAAACCTCGTCTGGCTCCACTTTCCACCAGTACCCTTTGAATGCACCACGGTCCAGATCAAAATATTTACCTGCCAGCGATTCCAGGGAGTCTTCCAGTTGATTATGCTGGCTACCTTTTCCCTTGAACCTGTATCCTTTATTATCCGGAAGTATTTCCAGGCTGAAACCGGGAGCCAGGTAAACCGGGTTGGAGCGGCTTACTGCATAATAACCTTCCACTGCTACGGCAGGCACTTTCCAGTACTTGCCTTCGGGTGTTGCGGGAATCACTACTGATTTTCCATCGAGGGTATACATTGTCACAGGTCCACCTGTTTGCGCCTGCATTGAAACAGCAACAGCTGTGGCGCAAAGAAGACCGGTCATTTTCAAACTGATCATAATTATTATTTTTTAAGGCGGTCTGCCTTGTGGTTAGTTTCTATAATGAACAATCACCTGTCGTTCTGCGGCATGCCGGGGTTCAGTTTAACCACCGGCCCGGGGATCATCAGCGTGAACTTCTTGCTGTTGGGATCCAGTGTGTACTGCGTTCCGCTCAGTGTCCTGGTAACAGCAGGCAGCCTTCCTTCTTTGGTAAAGCGGCGCATATCCAGCCAGCGCATCCCGGAGTTCACCAGTTCTCTTCTTCTTTCATTCAATACCCAGGTGAGCGCTTCAGCGGCATCACTGGTCACATAATCCGCATGCGCATTGTCTCTTTTTGCATGAAGTTCATTCAGCAGTTGCAGGGCTCCGCTGATATCCGCAGGAGTTTTACGCAGCAGGGCTTCGGCTTTATTAAGCTGAACCTCAGGAGCTGTAATACCAACGGTGAGCTGATTCAATGCAGACAGGCTGGAGGAAGAGGGAATATATAACCTTTTACGTATATCCGTTGCCGGTAGTAACCCAAGAACAGCCGCCGTTGGCTGCATGGAAAAGGTATTGGTCTCAAACATCACTCTCATGTAAAGGATTTCGGGATCATCCTGCTTCACAGGTTTGGTAAACCCTGTACGCCTGTAATCGAGTATTGTTTTATCGATAGCTGCGCTGAGATCCGCCTGCTCTGCCGCCAGCGTGTATTCTCCCATGAATAGGTATACCCTGCTCAGGAATCCATGGGCTGCCGCCTTGCCGGCCCGGTGATTTTTCTCCGGCTTACTGTGCAGATCAGGAATGGCTTCCTTCACATCGTTGATGATCTTTGTGTAGGTATCTTTCACGGTACTTCTACCTGGATTGGGTGCATACATATCAGTAGTGGTGATGTATGGCACGCCAGGATCGGTGGCACTTGTGGCAGCATCATATAGTTTTGCATACAGGTTCACCAGCAGGAAATGAGAAAATGCCCTGCCCAGCTTCGCTTCCGCCTTATATCGCTTTTTCTCCTCTGTTGTTCCACCGGCAGCTTTGTCCACCTCATCGATGATCACATTATACTGGTTGATATTATTATACTGGTAGGTCCATAAAACGGGATCCTGATCCTGGTAAATATCATCCTGCCAGGTGTAAAGCGCCCGTAGCGGTGCAGCATTGAGTTGCCTAGCAGGATTCAGTTGTACATCATCGCTTAGCATCAAAAGGGGATAACTGAACCACACCACCAGTTTATCGGAATTGAGGAGCAGATCGTAGTCGCGGGTATCGGAAAGAATGATCTCTCCTGTGCGCTGCGATTCAAGGAATTTCTTCTCGCAGCCAGCCAGCAACACCAGCAGTGGCAGCAAAAGGAATATATGCTTTTGTTTCATTGATCTTCTTTTACAATTAAAAATTAACCTGCAGGTTGAATGACCAGGAAGGCATCAACGGCAGTGTGCGATATCCCTGGTGCAGCCTGTATGCCTCCGGATCGATACCGGCATCATTGGCTACATGCTTCCAGAGATTGCGCCCCTGCACTGAAATTTTCAGGTCCTGCACCGGCAGCCGGGGCATAGCTCTCTTGCTGAACAGATAGCTCAATACAACCTCCCGCAACTTGATCCAGGAAGCTGACTGGTACTTGATATCCGTGTAGTTGTATTCAAAGGACCTTCCCAGTACCGGGATATTCGTATGCTGCTCATCCCCCGCTTTTCTCCAGCGGTCCTTTACTGCTGCATCCGGTGCCTGGAAAACCTGGTCGCCCGTACTGAAATCCTGGGTATAGATCCCATCATTATAGGAATCCGTCTGCAGGTAATGCCCTCCATTGGTAACAAAAAGGAAACTAAGCTCAAGTCCTTTGTAACCGATAGCGTTCATCAAACCTGCTGTGTATACTGGTGTGATGCTTCCCACATGCTTGAGGTCTTCAAGAGTAAGACCACCAACAGCGCCTACAATTTCATCCTTACCGTTTTTGTTATCGTAGAACTGTCCATAACCTTTATCACTGAGCCCTGCCCAGCGGTAAGCAAACAGGCTATTGGCAGCATATCCCTGCACCTGCGCCACACGCTGCACTATTGTTCCATAATTGCCCGTTACCTTATCTACCGTATTCTTGTTGTAACTGGCATTGATGGTGGTTCTCCAGACCCAATCCTTAGTTTTGATATTAACGGTATTCAGTTGCAGCTCGATCCCCTTATTGGTCATATCGGCAACATTCTGTGTAACCAGCGAGCGGCCTATGATGGTGGGGTCCATGGATTGAACACCCAGCAGATCAACCGTCTTTTTATGATACAGGTCCAGCATACCACTGATCCTTCCATTCAGAAAAGAGAAATCCACTCCCAGGTTTTGTGTGAGGGAAGATTCCCATTTCAACTTTTTATTGTAAGGATTGAGCACCGTCAGTGTAAATGAATTGGTGAAAGTGCTGAGCGCATTGAATGCACTGGTATGGTATGGCGAATGAGTGAACCCGGGAACATTTCCCGTTAAACCGGTAGTAACACGCAATGAGAGCGTATTGATCCATTTAACATTCTCCATGAATCTTTCATGATGGAGGTTCCACTTGGCCCCGAGCGAGCCCAGCAATTCTTTATTGAGGCCTGCAGATGCATCAAAGCGGCTGCTTTTATTAATGCGCGCGCTCGCGCTTAAAGAATAGCGCTGGTCATATTCATAAGCTCCGCTGAAATAATAGGATACATAGCGGTCATCTGCAAGTGACTTATTATAAAAGTTGGTAAACTCAAAATTTATGGTCTCTTCAAACTGTGTGTTGTAGAAATTGAGCAATGCATTCTGATCAACAGGGAAACTGAGTCCACTGGAAGATCCATATCCAAAACGTGTATCGGTGGAGGAGATCTGTTGAGTCTTCTGCCACTCCGTACCGATCAGCGCATTGATCCGGCCAGGATGATTCTTGAAAGAATGGTCCATATCCAGCTGTCCCCGGACATAAAAATTGTTGACCCTTCCGCTGCCCTCTCTCAGGATATCCCCTTTGGGCAGGTTGAACACCAGTTTACCCGAAGCATTGGGAGCTGCAAAACGGTTGAGCATTGACCTCACGTAATAGGATTGCTCTTTGTTCAGTTCGGTGCTCAGTGAATTGCCGGTCTCGGTTTTGAAACCACCCTGGAATGTAAAAGTCTTGTTGATCTTGTATGAAGCGGTGGTCTGTAAACGAAGACTGTTCTCCTTTTGCTGGTAATCATAATACTTCCAGTCGTTGGCAGGATAATAACCGGCATCATAATAACCCATGTCAGTGAGGGCAGTATTCACTTCAGGAGAATACCTGCGTGCAAGTTTTGCAGGACTGCCATCAGCCTGGTAAAACCTTTCATAGGGCAGTAACCTGAGAATATAGGGAATATCCACTCCCAGTGAACTGAAAGCTTTTGAGGACGACCTGTCGATATTGGCATCGCTGTAGTTCAATCCCATCAATATTCTCAGCCTGGACGTAACTTTCAGTTCCGTATTGAAGTTGGCATTGGTATGCCTGCGGCCATCTCCCCTGTAAAGGCCGGAAGAGTTGGTATAGCCAAGTGAAGCATAATAGTTCATGAATGAACTGGGAGCTCCGCTGAAGCTGAGTGTATTGTCCTGCACATAATTGGTACCGAAGAAAACACCAGAAGCGTCCTTCCTGTTATCATGACCGGCAATAGCCGCCAGGCGTCTGTCTCTTTCCGCATCATCGAATTTCCCATCTGCATGGTCCATCAGCACATCCACCACAGGAGTATAAGCGCCTGACCAGGTATACTGATAATCATCCCTCAAAGAAGGGCTCTTTTCAAACATCTCCTTTTCAAGCTCCACCATATCGGCAGAGCCTGGCAGATGGAGATAAGACATATCCGGTTTTTCAGTTACGGTGAAATTGGAACGGAAGGCTACTTTGGTAGCAATGGAATTTCCCTTTTTAGTCTGGATCACTATCACGCCGTTGGACGCCTTCACCCCCCAGATGGCTGCAGCAGCGGCATCTCTGAGGAAAGTAATACTTGCCACGTCATTGGGATTAATAGTGTTGATCTTTCCTTCGATGGGGAAGCCATCCACTACAATGAGGGGCTGGGTATTTCCGAAGGTGCTGACACCTCTCATCATTACCTGCGGGTCATCATTATCCAGTCCCACTCCCTGGTACTGAATGGTAAAACCAGGTGCCAGTCCCTCCATCAGAGTGTTCAGGTCCCTGCTGGTGCGGTTCTCCAGGTCTTTATTGCTGATGGTGCTGAATGAGCCGGTGGCACGGTCTTTCGGCAACAACTGGTAGCCGGTACTCACCACTGTTACATTGCCGAGTTGTTGCGCATCCTGCTGCAGAACCACGCGGATGGGTTTTCCATCCCATGTTTTGAGATTTATTTCTGTACTGAGATATCCAACAAAAGATATGTTCAGCACATCATTCAGATTATCTGTAACGATGTCGAATCCGCCGCTGGCATTGGTAGATACGGCTTTGTTCGCCTTTTTCAGCAGCACGGTGGCTCCGGCGAGCGGTTCCTGTCTGCTGTTTACCACTTTACCAATGATATGTTGCTGGGGTGGACTGATCTCCACGATCCTCCATTCCGGTTTCATTTCCCGCCAGACCAGTGAGATGGTTCGGTTGCTCACCTGGAAAGTGAATGGCTGATTGTCTGTGATCTTCTCCAGGAATTCTATCAGCGGCATTTGTTTTGCGTCCACGGAGATCTGCCGGGCCGACAAAAAGAAGCCGGCATTGGCGAATACCACATAACCGGTTTGCTTCTCAATGGCGTTCAGCACGGTCTTGAGCGGCATATTCCTGCCGGAACAGGTCACCGATTGGGCGCTACCTCCTGCATATACATTCAGGAAAGTAACAGTGAGGAGTAAAGCAGTCAATTTCATCGCACGTAACCATTTTCTGCCGACGGGGTTCAGTTCGTTTTGGTTGCCCGGCATCAGTTTGATGAAGGCCCTGGCCATTTCCCGCACGGGCAGCCGAAGCCGCCGGGCATGAGAATACCCTGACCCAAACTCATAATTTGTCATACCTTTGGGTAAGTTTTGGTTGTTAAAAAATAGAGCGCAAACTCATTATTGAAGCAACTGGAATCATACCGGCAGCGCCTCAATCGCTTCCGGTTTTTTGTTGCGGCAATACATATCCGTACAGGCGGATGCCCGCAAGAATTACGACAGTCTTTTTTACGATTAAAATCTGAAACGGATCAAGGTTTATTGACGATCACAAGTTTCCTTCCTGCTTCCATCCGGAAGTTGAGCCGGGCTCCTTTCAGCATTTGCAGCAGGGTTTCCAGCGGAAGGGATCTTTCCATCTTTCCCCAGAAACTTATATCGGGAATTCCATTTTCATAAGTTACCTGAATATCATACCAGCGCTCCAGCTGGCGCATGGCTTCCTGCAATGAAAGCCCTTCAAAATTGAAGAAACCACTCTTCCAGGCTGCAATACGGTTCAGGCTTGCTTCATCTTTTGTAGTCACTTCCAGCTTCAGCGCCTGCCTGTTGATGACGGCCTGCTGCCCGGGCTTCAATATTATATCGCTTCCATTATTTACAGCTGTTCTGACAGCTCCCTGAAACAGCGTGGTGTAGATGCTCTGCTCATCATCATAGGCATTCA
>NZ_JBQCGW010000034.1:0-39219 GCF_051955275.1 Pseudobacter sp.
TTGGGGCCGATGTGCAACTGTTTGTCGAGCTCTGGAGAATTAATGCCCGTAGTAATTACCGTTAAAGGGGAAAATGACTTTGATTCACATCCGTTTTGTGTAACGATCACCGAATATTCACCTGGGCTGAGAGGTATGTAGCTGGCGCCTGTTGCGCCCGGGATCAGCTGGTTGTTGAGATACCATTGGTTGCCGCTGGCAACAGACGATAACAAGGTATGACCCGTTTGTGAAAGAAAGGGAATGGGAGGTGTTTGGTTCACGGTAACCTTCACGGTATCGTGTGTGATGCATCCGAAAGCATTGGTCACTTTTAGCGCATACTGCGTGGTGCCGGGTGGGGGAGTGGCAACGGGACGGGATTCATTGGTGGAGCTCAGGCCGGTTGCTGGCGACCATTCGTAGGTTATGCCATGACCGCTCAGGTAAGTTCCAATGATGGCAAATTTACCTGCACCGCTGCAAATGGTGGTGTCATTGCCTGCATTGGCAATTCCGATAGAACAATCTGTTGGTTGTGTGTTGAGGCCGTAGATGACCAGGTCTGACCGGTGATCATAGTTAACACCATCGTAGCCCAAATTAACGCCGCCACATATGAGAATCTGCCCGTTTTCTCCGATTGCCATTCCGCCGGCTGTTTCCTGTGTCAGCCCGCTCGTGACGATGGTGTGTGCTCCATCATAACCGAAGGTTTCATCTGCTCTGCCATCACGCGTCAAACGTATCAGCTTTATATATGACTTATCATTGGCTGCATCATCGTCATAGAAATCTTTGAGCAATAGAATTCTTCCATCCTCCTGTACGCATATGCTGAGTATTTCTGTGAATCCAAAACTCCTGACTTTGCAGATACCGTTTTCCCCAAAAGAGTAATCTCTCGATCCGTCTTTCGTGCAACGGACAATAACTGCTCCGGCGCCGGGTTCTGTAGATGTTCCTGCCAGGAGGATTTTGCCATTGGGTTGAAGCCCTACTGCGGTTAACAGGTTGTTATAGTGTGGCGCAACAGTAAAGCTGAGCACGTATCCCTGGTAAAATGTCTGGTCATTGGTGCCATCGGCATTGTAGCGCCGGATTCCGAACATGTTGGACTCTCCTTTGGGCTCGCCACAGAAAATGATCTTGTCGTCTGGCTGAATGAGTAGTCTCCGGTATCTCCCGGTTTCCAGGTAATCCTGTCCGATAAATCCTGGCTCATCGATCATTCCATTATTGCCGAAGGTTTTATCGATACTGCCATCCGTATTGAAACGAATGAGGATATTGGTGCTTGATTTCGGTTCTGGTTTATCGGTAGACAGGGCTACTATGGCTTTTCCGTTTGATTGTATTCCGATGCCTACCGGAGCACGGCCGTAGGCCTCGTTCAGGTATATTTCTTTTTTGCCGTATCTGGCAAATGAAGAATCCGGCTGACCGGATGGCGTGAATCTGAACAGTGTAATACCGCTCTTTCTTTCAAATTTGCTCGTTGCACCAGACAGTACATAGATATTTCCCTGCTGGTCAGTTTTCAATGTGAGCATCTTGGAGTCAAGTTCATGGTAATACATGGTTTGAATATGGACTTCCGAAAGATGCATGTAGGTGAACCCTTCTGTGCCGAAATCAGGATCGGGTTGTCCTGTTGCATTCAGCCTGGTGAGTACAATACTGGAGTAACTGCCATTGCCGGTGATGCCAACGGCCAGTATTTTTTTATCAGGTAATTGCAGCATGTCCATTCCTATGCCATCATAGGCTTCTCCGAAGCCTGCATAATTACTAGCTATTCCATCTGCTCCAAAACTCTTATCGATAACGCCATTGGTCAGGAAGCGCGCAACGGCAAGCTGGTGTCTTCCTGTACCCAGGGCATAACCAGCCATTATTATTTTACCATCAGGGCCAATGGAAGTGGTAATTGTTTCATGATTGGTGCCACTTTCGATTGCTGCCAGTTGTCCGTTTACTCCGAAGCTTCCATCGATGCTCCCGTTTGTATTGTAACGGATAGCGGAGGGTTGTTCAAATCCATTTGCATTGACGGCGGTACCCGGGAACAGGATCTTGCCATCTGCCTGTACCAGGAATTTGTTTTGCCATGGCTGGTAAAAATAATTAGTGGTAGTTGGTACATCCAATACGCCATTCACGCCGAAACCCATGTCTGCCGTGCCATTCAGCTGGTGCTTCGTCATTACAACCGTATCTCTGTCGATGGCCCTTTTATAGGAATGAACGGCCAGATAAAAGGAGTTGCTGTCAGGTGTGATAGCGGCCTGGATAAATCTTGCATCGGTTGACAAAACATTGTATTGCATGATGCCATTCTCTGCGAAGCTGCTGTCTAGTTTCCCACTGGGTTGATAGCAGCGTAACTGAACACGGTTTCCGGGATTACCTGACTGGTAATTATATCCGGTGGCCAGGATTTTTCCGCCACGGAGTAGTGAAAGTGATTGAATATGGAATTCCTGCTGTATTGCAGGTTGCTGAAAGGTGAAATCATTATCTGTTTTCCCATCTCTGGTGTAAGTGAAAAGCTGTTTTGAGGCATTTTGTATGGTGGATACCACCATTCGTCCGTCTGGTAATACAATCATATCCGATACTGCCCCTGTAATGCTGACGGCATTGTTCTTTCCGCTGCCGTTGAAGCTGAGGTCCGGACTACCATCTGGTAAGAAACTCATCAGGGTAATTGCCCAGCTGTTCCATATTGTATATTTGGATTGCCCCAGTGTAACAATGTTGCCATTGCTGAGCTCAGTGATTTTGACCAGTTGATCGATCCAGTCGTCTTCAATATTTACGTACTGAATCCCTCCGGTTCCAAAGTTGTTGTCAATGGATCCATCCGCATTGAATCGCGCGAGAAAGAAGTCGTTACGCGGGAACCAGTTGATGCCGTCTTTGGCAGTGCCGCCGACAATCGTCTTGCCATTCTTTAAAACGATACTGCAGGTAACATCGAAATAAGGGAATCCGACATTCAGTTGAATTTTTCCGGAGTTGCCAAAATAAGGATCAATTTGAACGGGTTGCGCATGACTGTAACTGCTGGCAAGCACAATAAGTAAAATAACTAGGATCTTTTTCATACCGGGGGGTAGGATAGTCTGAAAATGGTGGGCTGACCGGTTGTAAAGTAATAATAAATGCTGAGGATTCAGAGAATCAGCGTAAAATCCACCTGATCCACCTGATCCATCAAGCCGGAAAAGGTGGATTTGACGCAAAAGAAAAAGGTTGCAAGTAATTCCTTACAACCTTTTCGAGTGCCCAGGACAAGATTCGAACTTGCACGTCCTTTCGAACACCACCACCTCAAAGTGGCTTGTCTACCAGTTTCAACACCTGGGCGCCATTCCCTTTCGGGGTTGCAAATGTAAACTCTTTTTCTAATCTGCGAAATTCTTTTTGACTTTTTCGCTAATTATTTTTGAAATAAACCGGTCTGTCTTAATTCATTACGCATGCAACCCTTATCAGAGCTGACTTTTATTCTTCAGCACAATTCTGAAGGTGGTGCCTTTGCCGGGCTCTGAATGTTTTACAAAGAGTTCGCCCCGGTGATATTGCTCGATGATCCGCTTGCTCAGGCTCAGTCCGAGACCCCAGCCGCGCTTCTTGGTGGTGAAGCCGGGTTTGAACACTTTGCTGATATGCTGGCTGCTGATGCCTTTACCAGTATCGGTAACATCGATGATGATATTATTGGGTTGCTGCAGGATCTGTATGCTGATCTGTCCTTTTCCTTCCATGGCATCCAGCGCGTTCTTCAACAGGTTCTCTATCACCCAGTCGAACAGAGGAGGGGAGATGAGTGCGAGTATTTCCGGATTGTTGCCGGTATCCAGACTGAACTGCACTTTGCCGGTGGCGCGCTTGCGGATATATTCTATCATGCTGCCTACCTGCGCCACCAGGTTGTGTTTTTCCAGTTTGGGGGCGCTGCCTATTTTACTGAAGCGGTCGGATACCAGCTTGAGCCTGTCGATATCCTTCTCCAGTTCCGTCACGATCTGTTCATTGGCTTTTTCTTCGCGCAGCATTTCCATCCAGCCCTGCAGGGAGGTGAGGGGGGTGCCCAGCTGATGGGCGGTTTCCTTGGCCATGCCGGCCCATACCTGGTTCTGCGAACTGCGGAAGCTGGTAGTGAGGGCGGTAAGCGTGATGATAATGAACAGGCTGACGATCAGCAGCTGCACCAGCGGATAATACCTGATCTGGTTGAGCAGCGATGTATGCCCGAAATAATAATGATTGATCCGGGTGCTGTCCCGGGGATCGGTCCAGGTAACAGGGCCGTTCTCACTTTGGAATTCTTCTTTCTTTTTTTGCAGCCAGGTACTGTCTTCAGCAATAGAGGCGGAGTCGAGGTTTACATACTGCGTGATCATATCCCTTTCGTCGGTTTCGATGATGGGGATGGTGGTGTTTTCAGTAATGATCATCCCGGCGAGTTTATCGCTGAGACCGGTGGTGTCGTTCATGAGCAGTTTGCCTGCTTCTACCCATTGCTCTACTCTGGCCCTTTCTTCATGGGCGATCTTACGTGCAAGGAACTGTGAATAAAAGATAGTGCCGCTGACGATTGCGATAGCAATGATCGCCAGGCCGGTTCTCCAGTTGAATAGCGGCTGAATCATGCAACTAATATACGTAAAGTTAAATTGCAGGAAGGGCGGTCAGCGCTGGTTTGAACTAATCCGTAAAATAACGTTCCTTTGCATCCGTTATAAAACCTGTAATCAGCGCGCAATACATGTACAGACCGAAAGTATCGATCGTTATTCTCAACTGGAACGGCCGCCGTTACCTGGAGCAATTCCTGCCCGGTGTGATGCATACTACTTATGTCAACAAGGAAGTGGTTGTGATCGATAATGCTTCAACGGATGATTCTGTTGAGTTCCTGCGGGAACAATACCCTGCCGTGAAGATTGTGCTGCTGACGAAGAACTACGGCTTTGCCAAAGGGTATAATGAAGGGCTGAAGGAAGTGGGTGGTGATTACTATGTGTTGCTCAATTCCGATGTGGAAGTGGAGGCAGGATGGGTAGAACCTGTGATCAGCCTGATGGAGTCTGATAAAAGTATCGGGGCCTGTCAGCCTAAACTGCGTCAGTACCAGCATCGCGAGTTGTTTGAATATGCAGGCGCGGCAGGAGGATGGCTGGATTATCTCGGTTATCCATTTGCGAGAGGAAGGATCTTTGATACCTGTGAGAAGGATGAAGGGCAGTACGATGATGCTGCGCCGGTTTTCTGGGCGAGTGGTGCGGCTATGTTTGTGCGGGCAGAACTTTATCACAGGCTGGGTGGCTTCGATGAATTCTTCTTTGCACACCAGGAGGAGATAGATCTCTGCTGGCGCATGCAGCTGGCGGGCTTCCAGGTGTATGTCTGTCCGCAGTCTGTGGTATACCATGTGGGAGGCGGCACCCTGCCGAAGGGTAATTCCCGCAAAGTGTTCCTGAATTTCAGGAATAACCTGGTGATGATGGCCAAGAACCTGCCTGCGGGACAGGCCATTATAAAGATCGCTTACCGTTTCTGGCTGGATGCGGTTTCGGCATTCAAATCGCTGGCGGCAGGAGAGGTAACTTATTTTGTGGCCGTGGTGAAAGCGCATGTTGCATTCCTGTACTGGTTGTTTGTGCATCCGAAAATGGAAAGAAAGGGATTGGATAAAAGGAAAAAGCTAAAAGGCTATTTGCATAAAAGTGTGGTGTGGAGCTACTTTGTGAGGGGTAAAAAAACTTTTGAAAAAATTGTGGCCACAAAATGCTGATTTTAATGAACTGAATTATTACTTTTGCAACGCAATTCACTCATATGGAACAACATCTGGAAGAAAAAGACTACCGCGACAAGGATTTCAAACGCAACTGGGTTAATTCCTCTTCGTTTCTGTTCTATCTGCAGGTATTTTGTGTAATGGCATTTGTACTGGGCGGTTGCTATAACCTGTACAGGCATAGCTATAAAGGAAAGCCTGAAGTAACTATTCAGCCAAGTACTTTGTATACTCCTGAGTACAAATAAAAAAAAGGAGAAAAAAAAGATAGAAAAATTTTGGCCGAATAAAAAAATCCCTATCTTTGCACTCCCAATAACGATTGATAATCAGTTCTTTATAAAAATATCGCTGCTCTCATCAATGAAAGTAGCAAATGCGGAAGTAGCTCAGCTGGTAGAGCATCACCTTGCCAAGGTGAGGGTCGCGGGTTCGAATCTCGTCTTCCGCTCTGAGAAATTCCATTCTACTGAAAATGTGGGATGGAATTTTTTGTTTAGATTCATTCTTGAATTTGAACACCCGGGTGGTGGAACTGGTAGACACGCCGGACTTAAAATCCTGTGGTCCAAAAGGCCGTACGGGTTCGACTCCCGTCCCGGGTACAAATTTTAACAGACAGTAATGGTCACCTCAGGGTGACCATTTTTTTGCGGCTACCTTTTCTGCATTATTACGCTTGTGTCAATTTCTGCACGGTTATAGCCATATTTCTCTCACTTACTCATTGATGATAATTTTGCCTGCTCTCCGATCAGATATTGACAGCATATTACGCTTATCATTAAGCGCAAATTTGTAGTTTTGGATCATCTCTAAACCTCCTGATAATATGGAATTTATTAAAAACAAGCTCCTGTTGTTCGTTCTTTCCTGCTTTTCCCTGTTGAAACTTTCCGCGCAAAACAAAGCTATCATACCAACTACACCGGAGGCTGCGGCTTTCACCAAAGTGGTGAATGTGCCGGTAAACCTGAATTCAGGATTGCCCAATATTTCTGTACCTGTCTGGAACCTGGAGGTTGGAGGTTTGTCGCTGCCTGTTTCCCTGGATTATCATGCCGGTGGATTCCGGATCAATGAAAAAAGCGGCAGGCTCGGCCTGGGTTGGAACCTGAGTACGGATATCCAGATCACCAGGAACATCAATGGACAGGATGATTTTGGTGGGACATTGGGATATGGGGGCGTATCTAAAATCAGACCTCATAGTATAAATGGAATAGATAACCCCCCGGTTTTCACCAACAATGAATTGTATTATATGGCCAATGGGGAACGGGATGGAAAACCCGACAAGTTCAGTTTCCGGTTGCTGAACAAAAGCGGATCATTTTATATGGTAAGGAATATAGATGGCAATGGCTATTATTTTGTTCCTGCGCCATTTGAAAACCTCAAAATAACTTATTCCAATAACCAGTTCCGCATTGTTGACACTGATGGCACTGTATATCTTTTCGGAACTACAGCTCCGGTTGTCAACTGGGAAGACCTTGGGAGTACCGCAAGGGAATACTCCAGCGATGCACAGGGGCTCTTTTTGACCACTACCTGGAAATGCATCCGCATCATCAATGCCGCAAGCACTGAAACGCTTGAGTTTAATTATGTGACCAAAGCCGAGACAAAGTCGCTTTTCCAGCCGGATTATGTAACATTTTACAACGACGAGAATCAATGTCAGGGACATCCGGCATTTATTATGTACCCCTATCTTTTTCCAAACAGTACTGCTATTTCCAGCCAAACTACCATGAACGGTTTATTGGGAGTGGCTGCCTTTTTCCGGTTGGGTTCTCCCAAATACATCGAATACGCGCATGGCTTTTCCAAATTTTTCAAGATGATATGGAAAAATCCGGCAACCAACCAGATGGAAGTAAAGAGTTATGATGCCACCTGGGATGCCTGGCCAGGCAGAAGAAGCGCTAATACAATACGTGGTGTAACTCTTTCGTCTATTACCTGGAGAGGGGGCAGCATTGAATTCACAGGTGTTGAACAGTTGACAGCTATTACCATCAGGGCCGGAGGCCAGGAAGTGAAGACGGCAAACCTCCATCAGACATTGACCTCCACTCCAAATATCTCTACTGCCCGTGTTTATAATGGAACAGGTTTCAATGGCACGCTCTACCTGGATTCTGTCCGTTTTTCAGTAAACGGAACTCCTTATGAACGGTATGGATTCCTTTACAAGAATAAAACATGCTTCGGAGATCACCTGAAAGGTTCTGATGCCTGGGGCTATACCAATACAAGAACAATGGAAATAGCAACGGCGAGTGTGATCCAGGCATGGCATTTCCCTGTGATCGAATTCAATCAGATGTACTCCCCGCCTTCCTGCACTTCCCCTGAAAATATTACCGTTAAGATAGATGGTTATGGAGATGAATATCCCGACGAAGAATTGATGCAAAACGGCATGTTGACAAGAATGCTGTACCCCACCGGCGGGTATGTGGATTTTGATTATGAGGCCAATCGTTTCGAGTCCCGAACATTTGATGAATTGGGCGAAGCCAAAAGGTCTTTGTTCGGTGGCGGACTAAGAATCAGTAAAATCAATTTTTATGATGGTATAAAAAACCTTCCGGTAAAACAGAAGTATTACACTTATGGAGAAACTGAGAACGGAGATGGACAATTGCTCAATCCGCCACCCATTCAGTTTGTAAATGGCAAGATGCTTTTCGGTAACTATAAATTCACGCAGGATATTTACTACGGGTTTGCCTCTGTCCCCATGTCAGGCGGACCTGGTAATGATGATTTTCCTCCCCTGGTAACTTCTGCCTGCTATGCGTCATCCTGTGTGGAGTTGATCAAAAAAGAAACCAAAACAACTATTCTTCCCTGTTCCGCGCTGGGTTTTGAATATGGGTCCGGTTCTTCCATCTATTACACGAAAGTGACCGAGTATGAAATGGACTATGGAAAGCAATCGGGAAGAACTGTTTACAATTATTATCCTGTAAATGAATTCAACACCACCATGGCTTCGCAGCCACTTCAAACAATGATCAGGAACAATACGGATGAGAAGATGTTGCAGGAAACCTGGTTTTACGGCAAGCCAAAATCTGTTGAGCAGTATGCAATGGTTGATGGGAAATATTATTTACGCAACAGGAAGTCTTATCAGTATACTCCTTACTATTTCCCTTATGCCCCCAGTGTGCATTACTCCTATCTCGCTAATCTGTATTCTGTAGGTGGTGTAAGCTCAACAGGAAAACCTTCCAACCTGTATATCGATGATAAAGGCGGGTTAATTGGCAATATCAGACCCGTTTATTCGGATTTTAATACAGGTTATGGTTTTATACCACTGGGAGCACTCAGGCTTACAAAAGAAGAGGAAGAAGTTGTTGATGAAAACAATAATCTGTTGAAAACCACTACAGATTATATGTATAACAACGATCGTATGCTGCCTTCATTGATCCAGACTTCAAACAGTAAAAATGAAGTGTTCAGGAAAACGATCAAATATGCCTATGATTATCCTGGCGATCTCACTTACATTGAAATGAATGAGAAGAATATGATCAGTCAGGTGATCGAAGAGATCGTTGTAAAAGGGGCGATGCCAGGGCCGCAGGTTGAACTGACCAGGGTAAAGAACAATTACGCCAAATTCAACAATAATTTTTACGCCCTGTCTTCCAAACAAAGCTCCACTAAAGGTGGTCAGCTGGTTACGGATATCACTTTTAAAGAGTATGACAGCTTTGGTAATCTCCTGGAAGTGATCGACAGGTCAGGTATCCGTAAATCCTATGTCTGGGGGTATTCCAACAGGTTCCCAGTTGCTGAAGTGACAGGCGCTACACAAACGCAAATTCAGGCTGCGGGCCTTTTGCAGACTGTGCTGAATTCCCCGCTCTCCAATGCCGCCCTGTTCACGGAACTGAATAAACTGAACAGCTTGTCCGGCGGACTTATTCAACGTACTAAATATGCCTACAAGCCATTTGTTGGTATCAGTGAAGCAACGAATGTCAATGATCTGCATACAAAATATGAATATGATCAGTTTAACAGACTGACTACTATTTACGATAACAACAATCATATCCTCAAGCAAATGGAATATAGTAACCTGATCACTTCTTCCGATTATTTTACCAGCAGGGGATATGTGAACCGTCCGGTAATGCTGACGCAGGGATATTGCAAACCGTTACCACCCATGGCCCCGTATACACCCGCCAATAATCACTATATTTTAGGTGGAACGCATATCGGGTTGACCCAAAAAAGCATTGATACTTATGTAACCAATCTGTTGCTGAGTACCCTGGGTTCGGGTCATACGATGGCTGAATGCTTTAATACTCCCAACTGGCCAGTAGGAGGCATACGCCTTGTTACCACCATGGATATTCCACCAAAGCCAAAGCCTGAAAGGATCAAGGTGGATATTCTTCAGGGAGGTTCTGTGGCTGGCAGTTTGCGTTATGGCCTTACTGATACAGAACAAAATCATGGTTACTTCTTTGAAGGCACTTACCAGCTCGGAATTAGCTATGATCCCATCTATAGAGGGAGGACGGTAAAGTTCTACGTCAGTTCTTCAGACGGACAGCCAGGCTTCTGGGCTTATAACGGCACAATCATCGAAATAAAAAAAGGCGTGATGTATACTATCAATGCCACCACCAATATGTAACGGCTTATCGCCCAAGTAAAAAAAGCCTGGCCACTTTATGGTCAGGCTTTTTTCTTGTGCCGCTTTAATCCCAGGCTGAGGATCACCAAACCCGTTACCATCGATGGCAAGAAGAGGATCACGCAGAATTCAAATGGCGTGAATATGGTTGCCGGTCCATTCGATAAGAACCTGAACCTCCATTGGTTTCCTGCCTTTCAGCGGTTCGCCGGTGATTGAGAAAGTTTGTTGCCGGACCTGCTGCTGTCTGGGCATTCTGGCGAAAAAGAGCTATTTTAAGGATAGTTTCCATTTAAGCAGCGTAAACAATAAGCCTCCAATGAAAAAAATAATCATTTCCATTCTGCTCTCAGCATTTTGTTTGATAGAACTGATCGCGCAACCAATACATGGAAGATCTCCACTTCCTGTGATTCATGAAAATGTAAATGTACGGATCGATTCCCTGCTGAGAACACTGACGGATTCCGGTAAAACAGCCGGACTGTCTGCCCTCATTTTCGAAAACGGAAAAGAAGCCTACTTTAACGCGTACGGATTTGCAGACCGCGAAGCGAATATTTCCATGGACCGTAATACCATCGTCCGCATCTTCAGTATGACAAAACCCGTGACCGGCGTTGCATTGATGCAGTTGTTCGAGCAGGGGAAATTCAAGCTGGATGAGCCAGTATCTAAATATGCTCCTGAGTTTGCCAATATGAAAGTGTATAAAGGAGTGGATGCAAACGGGAATATGATACTCGAATCTGCCAAACGCCCAATCACCATCCGCGATATAACCCGGCATACAGCTGGATTTGCAGCCATGGATATTCCTGCGCTGGCTGAGCTGGTGAAGAAGGCTGATGCTTTCAATCCAAACAATACCCTGGCGCAGATGGCGGCTAAATTAGCAAGCATACCACTGCAGTTCCATCCGGGGGATGAATGGTTATACGGCCCTTCTGTTGACGTACAGGCATACCTGGTAGAACGGATTTCCGGAAAGCCTTTCGATAAGTACCTGCAGGAGAATATCTTCAATCCGCTTGGGATGAGTAATACGCATTATATGGTTCCGGAAAATGACAGAAAGAGATTTGCTGCAATTTATTTTCTCGGTAAAGATGCAAAGCTTTCCCGTGTTCCCGATGAACAGGCCAATACCTTCAATACAAGTGACCGGACCCTGAAGCCAGGAGGCTGGGGTCTTACGTCTACCCTTGATGATTACACTAAGTTCGCCCAGATGCTGGTCAATGGTGGCCGGCTGGGCAAAGCAAAGATTTTAAAACCTGAAACGGTCAGGTTAATGGCAACCAATCAATTGCCTGATACCATCACCAAACGGAGCTGGTTACCGGGCAAAGGAAATGTTGGTTTTGGGATTGATTTTGCCGTGCGCGTAGGACCACCCAAAACTAAAGAAGAGAACCATGGTGTTACCGGTGAGTTTTACTGGGATGGAGCCGCCAGTACACTCTTCTGGGTTGATCCTGTAAACAAGGTAACAGCTGTGTTGTTCACGCAGTTGTTCCCGTATGACCCGATACAATTGCATAAAAAATTCAGGGATGCGGTGTATGGGAATTATATACCTTAAGTATTATTATCGGTGCATTTACCGCATTATACCCTTCATTTGACAAAGACGCACCCGTTCCTCCTGTTGGCGTGTAGTCATAGGAAATAAACATTTGCACTGCGCTAACGGTAGCTGTTTGTATCTTGCGGCCTGATCCCCGCCGGCAACCCGGAACGGAACTGAAAATGCAGTCGATTTATGAGTATTTACGATCTGATTATCAATGATAAGGAACAGGTAAAACTGGAAGATGTTATCCTGAAAGAAGAAAGCAGGAAGAATATCCTCCAGCTGATAAAGGAACATAAGTACATAGAAGAATTGCATAAATACGGTCTTCCGGTAAGCAACAAGCTGATGTTGCACGGAAGTTCAGGTTGCGGTAAGACCACCACTGCCAAAGCAATTGCCAATGCTCTGGGCAGGCCCATCATGATCCTCAACCTCAGCAATGTGATCAACTCCCGCATCGGTGAAACATCCCAGAACATGAAGCAGATTTTCGATAAGGCAGCCAGGGAAAGGGCGGTACTTTTCCTGGATGAGTTTGATCAGATCGGCAAATCAAGGGATAACAGTGAACAGGATGTAGGGGAGATGAGACGCCTCGTAAACACCATCATTCAGCTTATCGATTATTTCCCGGATAAGTCGCTGCTCATCTGTGCCACCAATCACCCGGAGATCATCGACAGCGCTCTGCTGCGACGTTTCCAGTTTTCCATTTCCTATGAAATGCCGGATGATGCACAGCTGGATAAATACTACGACCAGTTACTTGAGAAGATGCCTGAGCATTTACGCCGCATCAACAGGAAATACACTATTTCTTTTGCGCAGGCTAAAGATGAGGCTTATACGCAGGTGAAGAGAGGCTTGCTGGAAGAACTGGAAGCCAGAGAACAAGCTGTTGTAGCGTGATCATTTCATCGAGGGCATCTCGTCTAACGTGATCAAATACCCGCTGGCAAACATCTTCTTCCACAGGTCCGGCGAATTATGAGTGGCCTGCCTGGTGTAATCTCCATACCAGGTCATGAACCAGCTCCAAGCAGCTTTAGTACGGGAATGCCATTGCGGCCCCACCAGGTTTTTGCATCGTTGATGGGCTCATCATTATTGTACCAGGCGTAATTCCTGTTGCAATGCATGAAATTCAGTCCAATTACAGCAGGCTCCTTGCCTGTATTTTCATATGCGGCAAATTTTTCAATGAGCGAGATCGCGCTTGTGTCTTCGCGTAAATTCAAACTGGAAGCTGCAGCCCGCAAGGGTAACAGTAATGCGCGAAAGGCCCTGGAGCTGTCCAATAATCCGAATACTTTCCTCAGCACCGTGCAGATCGGCATTACGCTGATCGGAATACTGACGGGTATATTTTCCGGAGATACCATCACTGTGAGCCTGCGGCAATCCATTGAAAAGATAGATATGCTGAGGCCTTATGCCAATACTATCGCGGTAGCTGCTGTGGTGGTTGCCGTGACCTTCCTGTCTATCGTTTTCGGGGAGTTGCTGCCCAAAAGGATCGGACTGATGTTCCCGGAAAAGATCGCGGCAGCGCTTGCAAAGCCCATGATGCTGATTTCCATTATTACCCGGCCATTCATCTGGCTGCTCACCATCACCAATGATCTGTTCCTTGCTTTATTCGGATTGAAAGGACAGAAAGAAGGGATCGTAAGCGAAGAAGAGATCCGCGCCATTGTACAGGAAAGCGCCGAAGGCGGCGCCATTGAAGAGATCGAGCAGAGCATCGTGCAGCGGGTATTTGCACTGGGCGATCGCCGTGTGAATGAACTGATGACGCATCGCGGAGACCTGATCTGGTTTGATCTGAACGATGACCTGAAGACCATCAAGAGGAAGGCCGGCGCTGAAAAGCACTCGGTATATGTAGTGTGCCGCGACCAGAACCTGGATAAGCTGGCGGGAATCGTTTCTGTAAAAGATATCTTCCCGGACGAGCTGACCAATGAAACTTTCAATCTTTCGCAATACCTCAAATCACCGCTGATGGTACATGAGTCAACTCCCGCTTACAAGGTACTGGAAGAGTTCAAGCTAAAGCAGATCCACTATGCAGTGGTGATCGATGAATATGGCATCCTGCAGGGCATGGTGGCCATGGATGATGTGCTGGACGCCCTGTTGGGAGATTCCACGGAATATAACCAGGAGGAATACAGCATCATACAGCGGGATGACAAGAGCTGGCTCGCAGATGGACAATACCCATTCTTTGAATTCTTACATTATTTCGGACTGTCCGAAGAAGATGCCGCTCAGTCCTACAATACCCTCGGTGGCTTATTCCTTGACCTGGCCGGACATATACCTGTTTCCGGAGAAAAGGTAAGATGGCAGGATTTTACCTTTGAAGTAATGGATATGGATGGGCCAAGGATCGATAAACTGATGATCTCCAGAAAATAGTACTTTTTCTGGATCAGTAAAAAGTACCACAAGTTCCCTGAATTCTACCTCCACAGCCATGATACTATTCATAGCTTTGTGATAGAAATCAAGGTTATGGCAAAACAGGCCCTTCCCACTTACAGTATATGTGCAATTGCCGATACGCCCGTTACGAAGAACGACTTCATGACGGACCGGTTCGGGCACTATCTTGAAGCGCATAAGGACCTGTTCTTTCCGCACAAGCATTCATTTTACCACCTGGTATATTTTACCGAAGTCATTGGAAGCCATTCCATCGATTTTATAAATTTCCCGGCTGAGCCTGGTCAGATCTATTTCATGACCCCGGGCCAGGTACATGCCTGGCATTTCAAAAGCAAAGCGGAAGGGTATATCATCAATTTCTCAGACAACTATATCCATAGTCTGCTGATGAATGCGCGCTACCTGGATCAGTTCTCTTTTTTTTCCGGGAATGCTGCAGAGCAGGTGGTGCAGATACCTGCACGCGAAAGAAAGGGAGTGGAGCAACTACTGGAGATTATCCTGAAAGAAGACAAAGCAGGTGGTGAACTGAAAGATGATTTCATCCGTACGGCCATGATCCAGCTTTTCATCCAGGTGAACAGGCTGATGCTACCGAAAGAGAAAGCGCCTGCCGCCAGTTATAATTCCGTGCTGCTGAAAAATTTCCAGAAACTCATCGAGCTTCATTTCAGGGAAAAGAAGCTGACAAGGGATTATGCGGCTATGCTTTTTGTTACCCCCAATCACCTGAATGCTTTGAGCAAACATGTAACGGGTAAACCGGCAGGGGAACTGATCCGCGACCGGATTGTGCTGGAAGCAAAAAGACTGCTGGTGAATGCGGGCATGAGTATCGCAGAACTGGCTGCAGAACTGGGCTTTGAGGATAATTCTTATTTCACGAAATTCTTCCGGAAATACACCGGGCAAACACCCGAGTCATTCCGTAAATCCATACTCGAAAAATAGTTTTTATGATGTCACATACCAATGATATGAACATAGCAGGAGAGGAGAAAGCCCCCAGTGTTCTCAATCTTTTAAAATGTAAATGTCCCAGGTGCAGACAGGGAGATATGTTTGTGAACAGCAATCCATGGGCTTTGAAAACAACCATGAAAATGCACCAGGTTTGTCCGGTTTGCGCACAACCCCTGAATATTGAAGTTGGCTTCTATTACGGATCCAGTTATGTGAGTTATGCGTTTTCCATTGCCATCAGTGTGGCCACTTTCGTTGCATGGTGGGTACTGATCGGTTTCTCCGTGTACGATAACCGTTTTTTCTGGTGGCTTGGCTTCAATTCCGTTCTATTGATCTTATTGCAACCCTACCTGATGCGGGTTGCCCGTACCGGCTGGCTGGCTTTCTTTGTGCGGTACAACAAGAACTGGAGGACCAACCCTCCTGAACCACTGGAGCGGACCAACAAGAGCCAGGAGAATAACTGGTAAAAAATACCTGTCAATTTTCAGGTTGTGCAGAACTGAGGCGAAACAAAGATCCCCGAAAGCAGATTGCTCCGGGGACCTCTTATCCTTCACTTTAAAAATTACTGCATAGTTACTCTTACAAATCTGGCGAGCGGGGCCATTTTGGCTTTGTTCAGCACCAGGGTATCGCCAATCACGAAATAATTGTCAGCGGCCTCCAGGGCTTTGGTGAACTGGTTCTCGATATCAAGTGCAGGGCATGCCATCTGTGTGGAAATAAGGTTGCCTACTTTGATCCTGTTGGGGCTTTTCAGCTCGTACTGACCACCAAATCCGTTACAGCCACCGTTTCCATTAACCTGGTTTTCGGCTGTCTTGAAAATCACATGCGGTTCCTTCATGAATGTACTGTCAGGCTTGACTGGCTTTCCATTGATCTCGGTCAGTTTCCAGTATTTTTCTGTCAATCCGGTGCTGTCTGATGGAAGGGCAGCAACAGCGGGAGCAGGAGCCGGGAGGTTGCTGGTTGTAGTGTCTGGTGTTGGTTCCTCCGCTGGTTTGGTGGCATCATTACAACTGAATGCTGCAATTACACAAAAAGAAATGAATACAGGTACAATGGTCTTCTTCATGTTATCACTTTTTGGTTATATCAAAAGTATCCAATAGGGAGCAATAACCAATTGTTTTCGTTGCACGCTCCAGATGAAGAAATCAAAATGAGCCGTTCCGTCCGGCCCCCGGAAACGGCTGTTAATTCGGATTGACGGACAATGGCCGGATCACTTTTCTTAATCCTTCAAATGCATCGCGGAAAAGTGAAGCGCTTTTTCCCTGGCTGCCACAGCAAAACGGAAATATGTTTTATTATCTGAACAGAGCTCGCGGATAGCCCCTAATAATCTGTTTTCCTGGTCGGGATTGATATGATAACCTTCCTTGCCATCGGTAACGATGCTGAATTTCCCTTCATAGTCCGGAACTATCACAGGCCTTCCACAGGCCATAGACTCCAGGATATTGCGGTCTGAATGCGTTGGATCCTCCCTGTTAGAAGAAAGATCAAGCACCAGATGGGCTTCCTGATAAAAAGATAGATGATCTTCCTGTGCGCCATAGACTATACAATTCGCGGGAACCATGCCTGCTCCGCTGAAGAAGGTGGAGCTGTCTGCTTTTTCATCCAGTACCAGCCTGAACCGGATCATCGGGAGCTTGCGGGCGATATTTAAAAAATGCTGAATGGCATAACTGTCGTTCAGGGAGCTCAGCATCAGGATGGTGCAGGCGGTGCCGAGATGAGGGATATCAATACTGAATGCTTTGCGGAACCAGGCCTCTTCAGCACTGGTGAATACCGCTTTTGATCCTGACTTTTTCATATGCAATTGATTGACTTAATAGGCAGTTTCTATTATTATGCCAGCCAATTGTGCATATGTAATTGTTTGATAATTAAAAGAAAATGAAAATGCAAAAAAATGAACAAGTCTATGGATGGGATGGGATTTCCATTTGAGGGAAAGTAGGTTTCGAGGAGTCTGAAGGAACTATCCTGAGCAACCGGATTTGATTTCCTCAGTGTGTCTGCCAGTCTCTCGCTTCCCCGCGAGTGAACGCATATGAAATTCGCCTCTGGCGAACCAGTCAGGTGTAACACCCGGTTGGTTCGCCAGAGGCGAAAAAATTGAAGTAACCCGCCGGAGGCGGGCAACTGGGAAATCCCTGATTATTTAATTACAATTTCCACCCTCCGGTTCTTCGTTTTTCCATCTTCAGATTTATTACTGGCCACCGGAGCCAGTGATGCCACTCCCTGTGCAGTCACCTGTGCTTTATTCACGCCAAATTTGGTGGTCAGTTCATTTACTACCGAGGCGGCCCGCTCTTTAGACAAAGCCAGGTTTCTATCGAAACTTCCTGTATTATCTGTATGCCCCACAATGTAAACATTTACTGGATTGGCTTTCAGGAAGCCGGCGATATTGGTGAGTGTAGGGGCAGACTCCGCTTTGATCACTGATTTGTCCGTATCGAAATAGATGCCATAAAAGCTGACCCTGCCTTCGGCATTCAGGTTGTTTTTGATATCATCCACGGTCATAACAATATCCTGGTTCATCGGCACCTCTTTGATGCTGGATACAGTGTAGTTCCCGATACCGTCCGTTTGTACTCTGATCCAGTAAGTGTCTCCGCCCTGTTTAAGTTTAAAGAACACTTTGTCCTTATAGAAATCATCGTAGAACACTTCTGCACCTCCTTTCTGTTTTACGGCGTTTTTGAAATTGTTAAGGATCTGCAGCGGGGAGGGGCCTTTCTGGAATTCACCCTGAAATTTGAAGGTCATGCTTTCGAGGGCGCCTTCTTTTTTTACTACCACATAACCGGAACTGCTTTTCTTATCAGGCGTGTAAATGTCCAGCTGATCAAAATCACTTTGCCTGACCGAATATTTGTCTACCAGGAAATCCGGCATAGTGGAAAAAAGGGAATGATTGCTGACAATGCTTTGTGCGAAGGTGGATTGTATGGCAAGAGCGGTCAGAAACAAGAGGCAGATCTGTTTCATGGAATACTTGTTTTGAAATGAAGAATTGGTTTACCAGTATGAACCCTTTAATTGGTCGCCAAAGCCAGCGAGAAGTAACAAGTGGTTCAATAATCAGCAGATCTTTCGTCATTAATAACAGAGACGTTCATCATTTTTAATTGTTGTTGCAACGCCGTGTGGTGGCTGTTGATGTTTGATCAGAAGGCGCTGTCTTTTTTGATCTCCGTTCTCACTTGCCTGGCCCAGTTGATAAGGGTGTTTTTTTCTGCTTCCGTGAGTTTGGCATCTTTATGTGCCCAGGTATAAGAGGCGAGTGGCATTTCGTTTTTTTCCACCATTTCTATCACTTCTTCCATTTTATGATCCGCCCTTTTATAGGAGTAGCTGGTGAAAGTGGAAAAGTTCAAATGGCGTTTACCGTCTTTGACATGGCTGGCGAGCCACCAGGCCATGGGCTGGATATTGCTGTACCAGGGGTAGTTGGTGTTATTGGAATGGCAATCGTTACAGGCTTTCTGCAGAATGGCGTTCACGTCAGCCGGCACTGTGTATTTGGTGGCGATGTCAGTGGTAGCTGTCGTTGCGGCAATATTCTTTTCCGGCCTGAAGAACTGAATGATAACCAGGGCCAGTAAGAGTAACCAGAAGAACTTTTTCATAATGCAGATTTATCTCCAATATAGAGAATATTGCTGAGCGATGAATCGAAAAAATCAGTAGCTTGCTATACGACTATGGAGAAACACATTGTTAAGATCCTGTCAGTCACCGGGGTTACTCATGATGTAAAAAGCTTTCGTATTGAGAAACCGGCCGGTTACCGGTTCACACCGGGCCAGGCCACAGAAGTGTCTGTAAACAAACCCGGATGGGAGGAGGAAAAAAGGCCATTCACCTTCACTTCCCTGAACGATGAGCCCACACTCGAGTTCACCATCAAGGGGTATAAGGACCATAACGGTGTCACTAACCTGATCCATCAATTAGTGGAAGGTGATCAGTTGATCATCCGTGATGTGTGGGGCGCTATTGAATATAAAGGCCCGGGATATTTTATAGCAGGCGGTGCGGGCATCACACCATTCATCGCAATCCTGCGGCAATTGAAAAAAGATGGCCAGGCTTCGGGGAATGTGTTGTATTTTTCCAACAAGACAGCCCTGGACGTGATCCTTGAAGATGAACTGTACGGGATCCTGGGTACAGACGCTCATTTTATCCTGAGTAAGGGTGATACCCCTGGATACGAGCATGGATATATCAACAAGGCATTCCTGGATACCAATGTGACCGATCTTCGCAAACACTTTTCTGTTTGCGGTCCCGATAAAATGATTTCAGATGTCAATGGCGCACTGGAGCAAATGGGTGTTCAGCCCGATGCTGTAGTGTTTGAAAAATAAAAAGCCGCTCTGTCTTGAGCGGCTTTTGCCTTTAAGGGTGTTGTTGTTTTTAGTGGCTATACCCAACGGCTCGTACTCTCACGAGCTTCCGTCAGGTGGAATTCCTGTAACCGGTCAATCAATATTTCTTTTAAAAAGATTTTACCCGCTTCACCGGCCTGGTGAGGGGCATTTTCGCGAATGGAAATCAGGGAGTGAACAGTAATTTAATCATTTTTTTTTTACATATGTATGAACCGGGGCAGGTATTTTATTTCCTGTATTCATACCGGATCTTGCCGATAAGTGTCTTGTCCTTTGAATAACATTCGTCTTGCTGCTTCAGTCCTTTTTCATCATACGTGTAGAACCATTTCTGGTAATCACCCGTGCCTTCGCTTACCACCAGCATTGTAGCCATACGCCCCTTACCATCGTATTCAAAGATATAATCAGGCAGCAGGCGTTGTGCTTTTACATTGAACCGGACAATATCGGTGAGGCGATGCTGGTTATCGTAATAATAAAAAAATGTAGGCAGTTCCTTCCCTTTGAATGTACTTTTCTCTTCGGCAAGGTCGCCGTTTTCATCATACACGAAGCTCACGAAAGTGGAATCGACGTTGTTCTTGATCTTCAGCATCCTTTCCGGTTTGTTACTGCCGTTGTAAGTCCAGATATGCTCTTCGCGCAGCAAAACCTGTCCGGATGAACTGGAATGACTGATGATCCTGCTGAGTTTACCAGAGGGGAGATAGTAATATTCCACTTTTATCTTATTGCCATCTGTAGTGTCAGTAGTGGATTTCAGCAATCCTTTGGCGTCGTATTCCGAAATATTTCGACTTTCCCCGGATAGACCGGTATTGGTAACGGTGGTAAGGGTAGTGGCATTTGGACTGATCTCCTGCTGGCTGGTGAATCCTTCAATGGGCTGATTATTGCCGTCAAGGCTTATAAACTGCACCGATTTCACCTGTTCCTGCCTGAGCAGCTCCCTTCTTTTCATGGTTTCCGCAGTCACCAGCAGGTCGTTATAATAAAACTGGCTGAATCCTGTGTTGAGGCAAAACATTCCCAATACGATCAATGTAAGTGCTTTCATATACGGTTATTAACGCGGGCGGCCTGTCTTTCTGCGCGGCGCCCTCAAAATTTTCTGTAAAATAGTGTCTTTCCTTATTTTTAGAAAAAATAACCCTCAAGTGTCCCACGCCAAAGAACGTCACGAGAAAATCTGCCTGAATTGTAAATCCGAACTTATCGGAAGATATTGCCAAAACTGTGGACAGGAGAATATCGAGCCCCATGAAACAGTATGGGGGCTTGTTCACCACTTCTTTGCCGATATCACCCATTTCGATGGAAAATTCTTCAGCACTGTAAAGTACCTGATCACCAGGCCTGGCTTTCTTTCAAAAGAATATATTTCCGGGAGAAGGGCCAGCTACCTGCACCCGATCAGGATGTATGTGTTCACCTCCGCTGTTTTTTTCCTCATCTTCTTTTCTGTTGTCCATATCACGTCAGACGGTGATGATGATAACAAACTTAATAAGATCATGAAGGTGGCGGATAAAGAAACCATGAAGGGCGCTGAAGACGAAATGCTGCGCAGGGCCATGAATCACTCCGATTCTGCCGAAGTGATGGAGGCCTATGAAGCCATTAAGAAATTACGTGAAAATGTGTCCCTCACGGGAACAAAGAAAAACAGGAAAGTGCGCGTGGCGGGTGACGACAGTTATATGCTGATCGACTCCGTTTACACCAGCCGGGAGGAATACGATTCCGTTCAGGCCGCCCTTCCATCCGCAGAGCGGGATGGTTACTGGAAGCGTCAGGTTCAGTACCGTAATATTTATGTTCATAAGAAATATGGGGGCGACATGGAAGCATTCTGGACAGATGTGCTGAACAAGTTCATCCATATGTTCCCGTATCTGCTCTTTGTTTCCCTGCCGCTGTATGCGCTATTCATGAAACTGCTCTACATCCGCAGAAGGCAGTTCCTCTATGTGGACCATGCCATGTTCTTTATCCATCTGTACATTTTTACATTCCTCTTTCTGATGGTGCAGATCGGCCTCTGGCAGCTGTTCGAATACACGGAATGGGGCTGGCTGGGATGGCTGATCTTCCTGCTATGCCTTGCGGGTACTTATTACGGCTACAAGGCCATGCGGGTGTTTTATGGACAGGGCAGGATGAAAACTTTCACGAAATTCATGATCCTGAATTTCCTTTGTTTCATTTCCCTGAGCTTCCTGTTCGTTATTTTCATCTTCTTATCCGTATTTCGCGTGTAAATTCATTGTATGGAAAAGGAATCCGTTGCTAAAGCATTCATGAGGCTGGTGAATATTATGGACGACCTGCGGGAGAAATGTCCCTGGGACAGGAAGCAGACTGAGCAGACCCTCCGCCAGTTGACCATCGAAGAAACCTATGAACTGGCAGATGCCATAACCGATAAAGACTGGAAAGGTATAAAGGAAGAGATCGGCGATCTGATGCTGCATATGGTCTTTTATGCCAAACTCGGTTCCGAACAAAATCAGTTCACCCTGGAAGAAGCGCTGAACGGCATTTGTGATAAACTGATCAGCCGCCATCCCCATATCTACGGCGATATTACCGTAAAAGACGAGGCTGAAGTGACTCAGAACTGGGAAAAGCTCAAACTGAAAGAAGGGAAAAAATCCATTTTCAGCGGAGTGCCAGTGAGCCTGCCGGCCGTTACCAAAGCCACCAGGATCCAGGAAAAAGCCAAACAGGTAGGCTTTGAATGGGATAACAAAGAACAGGTCTGGGAGAAAGTAGAGGAGGAGACAGGCGAGCTGAAAGAAGCCATAGCACTGAACGATCAGGGCAAGATGGAAGAGGAATTCGGGGACCTGCTGTTCAGTCTCATCAATTACGCACGGTTTTTGCGGATAGATGCCGAAAATGCGCTGGAAAAGACAAACAAGAAATTTATTGCGCGTTTCACCAAAATGGAAGCCATCGCTTTAGAACAGGGGAAAAGCCTTAATGATATGTCCCTGGCTGAAATGGATGCCATCTGGGACCTCATTAAAAAACAAAATCGCGGCATTTGAAGCACCTGGTAAGAAACTGGTTGACGAAGAATTTATACCTGCTGGCGGCAATCGCACTCTTTGCTGCCGCACTGATCCTTAATAAATATGTGATCGATAATACGGCAGCGCGTTATTATGCCCGTGTGATCGAAAAGAAACTGCACGAGAAGGAACAGGATTTCCAGCAACTTACCAGTGACGAGCATCTGCTCAGCTCGCTGGCAGACCATAGTTTTACTGAAGATACCCTCAATAAAATCCTGGATACCCGTAAGCGTTACGGGATCTACATTTTCCGCCGTGAAGCATTCACTGAACCCAGGCTCACCTTCTGGAATACACAGATGGCCATCCCGCCGGCCGTTCACCAGCACCGCGATACCACTTCCCTCATACGTCTCAATAATGGAGTATACGTTCACGTGGTAAAGCTGCTCAGGCTCGATGACGGCAAAAGCTATTCAGTAGAAGCGCTGATTCCAGTTCTGTACAAGTATTTCGTGGAAAATGAAAACCTGCGGAAAGAATTTGCAGACGTTCCAGAGGCTGTAAAGCGAGTGGATATTTCCACTACAGTCACTGATTATCCTGTTAGCGATATTAATGGAAATGTACTTTTCCATTTACAGCGTACCAGCTGGCACCAGTTGCAGCACAGCAACTGGAGTATCATCCTGGTGGCCATCGGAGTGTTCTTCCTGTTCCTTTACCTGCACCAGGTAGCAGACCGGATCAGGGACCATTTCGGACTTTGGTATGGTGTGATCTTCCTGGCGGGCTCCGTATTGCTGCTGCGTTTAGGCACTTATTATTTCCCCGATGTGCTGGACCTGCGGCAGTTTGAATTATTCGATCCCGCTATTTACGGATCCAGTTTTGTGCTAAGCTCCCTGGGAGATCTCCTGATCAATTCCCTGCTCTTCACCTGGATGGTTGTGTTCATCAACCGCCGTTTCAATACAGGGCTTATCAATCCTTATGGAGTAGCCTGGAAAAACTGGCTCCTGCTCTGCGTGATCCTTACAGCACAGGTGATCTTCACATTCACATTTGCAGGCATTGTGCAAAGCCTTGTTGCTGATGCACAGATATCTTTCAATGTAACAAACTTCTTCAGCCTTACGCTGTACAGCTTCATAGGATTCATTATCCTGGCTACACTTGCACTCAGCTATTTCTTTCTCTCGCAGATCCTGCTCACCGTAGCAGGCAGGCTGGTGGGCGACAGGAACTATATCACTTTTATCATCACCGGTTTTATCGGCTTGCTGCTGCTGAGTTTCAACCGTAACAACTCAATCGTAGAACTCAATCTTTTTGTATTACCCTGGCTGGTAGTGTTCGTTTGGCTCATGCAGCTGAAGATATTCTCTGGTCTCAACCTGCGGCTCAATATTTCTGAAGTTCTTTTCTGGCTTGCCATTTTTTCTTCCTCCATTTCCGCCGTCATAATTTTTGAGAACAGGAAGATCGAATTTGAACAGCGTAAACGGTTTGCAGAAAAACTCACATCGCAGGCAGATCCATCAGGTGAAAGATTGCTGAGCATTGCCATGGCTTACCTGGATAATAATTTCCTGGCGCCGAACTTCAGCAGGTTTGAAGACAAGCATAGTAATGCCATGCTGAAGGACAGTATCGTTAAAACCAACTTCACCGCCTATCTCAATAAATACGATACCAAAGTCTTTACTTTCGATAAACAAACTGAGCCGCTCTTTAATTCGGAAGCAGGGTCTTTCGATACCCTCAATACCATTTTCCGTATTCAGGGTAAGAACACCAGTATCCCCGATCTCAAGTACTTCGAGCGCAGTTTCGATAAATATTCTTATATCTTCCGGAAGGAGGTGCGCGACGTGAATGACAGCACTGTCGGTTATTTCTTCATTCTCTCCGATCCCAAACGCTACAAGAGCGATGCACTCATTCCTGAACTGTTCAAGCAGACCCGCGAACTGGTCCCTGAATACAGCAATGTTTATTCTTATGGCATTTATGATTCGTTGCGATTGGTGAATCACTATAACGATTATCCTTTTCCGACCGAGCTTCAGCCAAACCAGATACCGCGTGATGAATTCCGTGTGGCCAGTCATGATGATTATGAAGAGCTCTGGTACCGCGGCCTGCCGGATAAGATTGTTGTGATAGCTCAGAAGAACAGCTCGTTTATGGAAGCGATCACGCTCTTCGCTTACCTGTTCAGTACCTTTCTCTTCCTGCTCGCATTCTACCGGCTGGTGAGCCTGCTGATCAAGAGCCGCCTGAAATGGTCTACTATCAAACAAAGCTGGCAACTCAGCATCCGTGCGCAGATCCATAGTACTATCATCAGCGTGAGCCTGTTGTCGTTTGTAGTGATCGGTATCGCTACCATTCTGTTCTTTGTGAACCGTTATCATCGCAATAACCAGGACAGACTTTCACGTGCCATCCAGATCATGGGCAATGAAGTGAAGAAGAAGATCATTGACCATAGCATTTTCAATGATGGTGTGATGCTCTATGAGCCCGGCTTCAATGATGAGATGAAAGACCTCATGGCCGAGATCTCCGAGATCCACGGCACCGACGTAAACCTCTATGATACCCTCGGTGATCTCAAAGTGAGCTCGCATGCAGATATTTATTACAGGGGTGTACTCAGCGAAAAGATGAACCCGCTGGCATTTTTCCGTCTGAATAACCTGCACCAGGTACAGACCGTAACAGACGAACAGGTGGGAAAGATCAATTACCTCAGTATTTACAGTCCTGTGCGTGATGAAACAGGTAATGCCGTTGCATACCTCAATATTCCATCCTACAGTACTCAGGGCGAGCTTAAACAGGAAATTTCCAACTTCCTGGTCACTATCATTACCCTGAATGCATTCATATTCCTGATCTCCGGTGCTATCGCTGTATTCATCACCAACCGTATCACATCATCCTTTACCCTCATTACACAGAAGATGCGGGATATCAATCTGCGCCAGGTGAACCAGGAGATCGAATGGAAACGGAACGATGAGATCGGGGTATTGGTGAAGGAGTATAACAAGATGGTGCAGAAGCTGGAAGAGAGTGCCGATGCACTCGCCAAAAGCGAACGCGAAGGCGCCTGGAGGCAAATGGCGCGACAGGTAGCGCATGAGATCAAGAATCCGCTCACGCCAATGAAGCTGAGTATCCAGTACCTGCAAAAAGCCAATGATAATAATTCTCCCGATGTGAAAACCATGACGGGCAATGTGGCCCGTACCCTGGTAGAGCAGATCGATCACCTGAGCAAGATCGCCTCCGACTTCTCGCAGTTCGCCAATATTGGCAACCCGCGCAATGAAGTGTTTGATCTGCACGAACTTTTATATTCACTTACTTCACTTTATACAGCAACAGAAAACCTTGATTTTGCCTGGGAGGCAGTGCCTTCCAAAGTGCTGGTGTTTGCAGATAAAACACAGCTGAACCGACTGTTTACGAATCTTATGCAAAATGCGCTGGAAGCCGCTTCCAGCAGGGAGATACGCGTCGTACGCATGCGTGAGGAGCTGGAGGCAGATCATATTGTAGTCAGCGTTTCAGATAACGGTGAAGGCATTCCTGAGCAGACAAGGTCAAAAATTTTCACACCTAATTTTACTACGAAATCCTCTGGCACCGGGTTGGGGCTTGCCATGAGCAAGGGCATTGTAGAACAGGCGAGAGGAGAGATCTGGTTCAGCACGGTAGAAGGCGAGGGAACTGTGTTTTATGTGAGGTTGCCGGTGCTCCGGGCAACTACCTGAGCTGACTTTTTTCGCAAAGGGATATGATAATCCGTTTGTAAAACATACCCACACATCTTTGAGGCTTGGGTTCGAAGCCCGGCACTGGGATAGTATATTAGCAGTTGGAGGGTTATTCAAAAAATCAGATTGAAAACCTTGCTCTGCGGGCAGTCAGATACGCTTCCAGTTCTGTTCTGCTGAAGCTGCTCAGGTTCATTTCTTTTGTTAATCCACCTTTCTGTGCGGATAGAACTCCATATCTGCAATCTGCATATCCATCTATCGTGTGCGCATCGGGGTCAATGGAAAGCATTACATTCTTTGCCATCGCTTCAGCAACAAATCTCCAGTCGATATCCAGGCGGCGGGGGTGTGCATTTATTTCGATCACAACCTGATGTTCAGCACAGGCTTCAATGATCTGCTGGTGGTTTACGGGATAACCCGGACGGCTCAGCAATAGTCTGCCTGTCATATGCCCAAGTATAGTGGTGTAAGGATTTTTTATTGCTCCAAGCAAACGGCTCATTGCTTTCTCTTCAGTCATTTTCAGGTTGGAGTGTACGGAAGCGATCACCAGGTCAAAAGTGGAGAGTATATTATCGGAGTAATCGAGTGAACCATCATTCAGGATATCGCACTCGATACTTTTGAAGATGCGGAAAGGCGCCAGTTTTGAATTCAGTTCATCGATTTCGTGGTGCTGTTCGCGGATACGTTCTTCATGGAGACCGTTGGCATAGAAGGCGCTTTTACTGTGATCGCTGATCACCAGGTATTCGTAGCCCAGCGCGATGCAGGCTTTAGCCATTTCTTCCAGAGTATTGGAGCCATCACTCCACTTACTATGGCTGTGAATGATGCCTTTGATATCAGAAGGCTGAATAAGATTGACATTGGATTCTTTGCGTTGCAGTATCCCGGCGGTTTCCCGCAGTGCAGGGTGGATATATGGCAACTTTACGGATTCAAAGATGGCTTCTTCGGAAGTAAAGGTCTGTGTGGCTGACTCCAGTGCGCCGGGTAATGCCTGCCAGGCCTGGCTGAATTCTTCGCTGCTGCTGGTGCTGAAAAGGGTAGCGTGGAAATTATCTGGTTTTGCCAGGTAGAATTTCAGTGGAATGTTTTCTGATCCTTTAACCGTGAGCGTGTTTTCAGTGCTTTCTATTGCTGCAAAATTATTCGCTTCAAAAAAAGGTTGGAGGGCATCGCTGGTGGCGGTGGTTACCCAGGCCAGTTCGTCGATGATCTCCAGTTGGCGGCGGAAGGCGCCGGTATGTGCAAACTGATGATCCTGGAATGCTGTGGATAGCAGGTTCTGTACATTAAGTGCATAGGCTTCGATCCCTGCATATAAATGACTGCCCTGATTACGGAAATAGAATTCTATGGCATCCTGAACGTTCTTCTGTGTTTTTTCTCCGAAGCCTTTGTAAAGAGTGAGGCGGTTTTCGTTACAGGCGTACAATAATTCACCAAGAGTTTCTATATTCATCTCCTTCCACACCGTAGCGATCTTCTTCGGACCCAGTCCTTTTATATTGAGCATTTCAATAACTCCGGGAGGTGTGTTGGCGATGATATCGCGAAGTTGAGCCAGCTCTCCTGTCTGCAGGATCTCTATGATCTTTTTGGCGGCGGAATCTCCGATCCCTTTTATACTGCCCAGTTTTTCTGCGGGTATATCTGACAGTTGCTGGGGCAGTTTTTCTATGTTAAAGGCGGCGGAAGAATAGGATTTCGACTTAAAACTGTTCTCTCCATGGATATCCATAAGTTTGGAAAGGAGGGAAAACTGGTCGGCGATATAGTAGTTGTCGATAGTCATGATGCAACAAAAATAGGAAACGGCAGCGGTACTCCGCAATGAACCGGGCACGGAGATGATGAAAGAAGAAACGGGGAGGATGAAGTATACGCACCCTGCTAAAAAGAAAAATCGTTTACGCGATTCTGGAGAGGTTCGCTGAAAAGGTCAATGCTTATACTTTGTCTGGTGCAGGGAAGGAGGAGGAAGAAAAAAAACGGGAACGAAGATGCTTGCAATGAAGGGATGCTGAAACTCTTACTGTGACTGGCTTTCAGAGGAGGGGGCTTGGATATATACAAAGAAAAAGTCCCAGAGAAACTCCGGGACTTGATATGTTCTGCGTTCCAAAGAGGTAACTCTTATTTAGCAGCTTTCTTAGCAGCTTTCTTAGGAGCAGCTTTCTTAGCGGCTTTTTTAGGAGCAGCTTTCTTTGCAGCTTTCTTAGGAGCAGCTTTCTTTGCAGCTTTTTTAGGAGCGGCTTTCTTTGCAGCCTTCTTTGGAGCGGCTTTCTTTGCAGCTTTTTTAGTTGCCATTGTTTTGTGAATTTAACGGTTAGTAAATAGAAACTTTATAAGGTAAAAGTATAAACTAATTTCAAACCACCAAAAAAAATTTCACAAATAATGACAAAAAAGCGCTATGGCATCTCTTATGCCATTGCCACTACGCTCACGATCGTCTTGTCTTCCTTCGTCTTTCTGAATTCAACAACACCATCATTGAGTGCAAAAAGCGTGAAGTCTCTTCCAACTCCTACATTTTTTCCAGGATGATATTGTGTGCCACGTTGACGAACGATGATATTGCCGGAGATAGCAGGTTGACCACCGAAGATCTTAACGCCAAGGCGTTTGCTTTGTGAGTCACGACCGTTCTTTACGCTACCTTCCCCTTTTTTATGTGCCATGATAAAAGAGTTTGAGAATTTGTAATGGATGAATAAACAGATCAGGTGATCAGCACAACCTGCGCTCATGAAATTCATGAACAGCATTTCGTGCGGAGGTCACCGTTGGCTGCTTATGCGATTTCTGTTACTTTGATCTTGGTATACTGGGTACGGTGACCGTGCTTCTTGCGGAAGCCTTTCCTTCTCTTCATTTTGAAGGCGATCACTTTGTCTCCCTGTACTTGCTCAAGGATCTCGGCTTTAACGGTAGCCTTTACATTACCGCCCACGGATACGTTTCCATCGGTGTCTGTCAGCAATACTTCGCCGAATGATACATTATCACCGGAGTTACCCTCAACACGGGGAACGTACAAAGTCTGGTCCTTCTGAACCTTGAATTGCTGGCCTGCTATTTTAACAACTGCGAACATAAGTTTCCAAAAATTAGGAGTGCAAAGGTAGGGAAATGCAACAGATAATGAAGGAATTAGGCGAGGTTTTTTTCAAATAAAGAGGACCTGATTATTAACATATGTGCAAAAACATGATAATCAGGCCCGTTTCAGTATAGTTTTGTCCCGGTTCAAGGGAGGGAATAAAAAGGGGCGGCCCGTTACAGACCGCAATATAAAGATGTTACTCATGTCCCGAAAGTTGCATGTACAAACTCTCTGATTTGCAAATCATCCAAACTCCCCCTTTAAACCTTTGTTTCATTTGGTGAATTGACGTAGGTTTGTTTTTTAACGTTCAACGGAATCATGCAGATCAAATCTTTACTGGCAAAACCGTTTGCCCACTACATATATAAAGGTATCAGGAAGGGAATGAACACTGCGGTGGAAGATCAGGAGAGTATCCTTAAAGAACTCCTCAAGACCGTTAAGATCACTGAATTCGGTAAAGACCATAAGCTGGAGCAGGTTTCCATGTACGAAGAATTCCTCCAGGCCGTTCCCATCCGCGATTACGAGCTCTTCAAGCCTTATATTGAAAAGATCAAGGAAGGCAAACACAACGTGCTCTGGAAAGGCAAGCCCATCTATCTTGCCAAAACTTCCGGCACCACCAGCGGGGTGAAATACATCCCCATCTCCAAAGAATCCATCTCAAATCATATCAACTCGGCCCGTAATGCCCTCCTCTGTTATATCGCAGAAAGCGGCAACAGCCAGTTCACCGATGGTAAAATGATCTTCCTTTCCGGCTCTCCGGTGCTGGACAGGGTAGGAGGCATCCCCACCGGAAGGCTTAGCGGCATTGTGAACCACCATATACCCAGCTATCTCCGCCGTAACCAGCTGCCCTCTTATGAAACCAATTGTATTGAAGACTGGGAATCCAAACTGGACGCCATCGTTGCCGAAACCATCAAACAGGATATGACGCTCATCAGCGGCATTCCACCCTGGATGCAGATGTATTTCGACCGCCTCATGGAAAAAACCGGAAAGAAGATAAAGGATATCTTTCCCAATTTCTCCGTGCTGGTGCATGGCGGCGTGAATTTTGAACCGTACCGCCAGAAGCTGTTCGACAGCATCGGGCAGAAAATAGCAGCAGTGGAAACCTTCCCTGCTTCGGAAGGCTTTTTTGCATTCCAGGACAGCCAGAATGCCGAAGGATTATTACTGAATACAAATAGTGGTATCTTTTTTGAGTTCGTTCCGGCAGGTGAGATTTTTTCCGCCAATCCTACCAGGCTCAGCCTGAAGGATGTAAAAGTGGGAGAGAATTATGCCCTGATCGTTAACAGCAATGCAGGCCTCTGGGGTTACAATATCGGCGATACCGTGAAATTTGTATCTACCAACCCTTACCGGTTGGTGGTGACCGGTAGGACCAAACATTTCATTTCCGCTTTCGGCGAGCACGTGATCGGGGAAGAAGTGGAATACAGCCTCATCAAGGCGGCAGAAGAAGAAGGGGTGCATATCACGGAGTTCACCGTAGCGCCTTTTGTGCACCAGGGTAAGGGTAAATCCTATCACGAGTGGTTCATTGAGTTTGAGAATGCGCCGGCTGATATGAGCAGGTTCGCTGACCGGGTAGATAGCTACCTGCGTCAGAAGAATATATATTATAATGACCTCATCACCGGTAACATACTTTTACCGTTACATATCCGTTCTGTGAAGAAAAATGGATTTATCGATTATATGAAATCCATCGGAAAGCTGGGAGGACAGAACAAAGTGCCCCGTTTAAGCAACGACCGTAGGATCGCCACAGCTCTTGAATCATTCGTAGAGTAAGCGATTGTATTTTCAACAGAAGATTGACCAATTACTATTTGAAACTCATGTCTAACAGTTTTCCTCAGAAACGTATTGCTTTATTTGGATCTACAGGTTCAGTGGGTACGCAGGCACTGGAAGTGATTGCGTCTAACCCTGACAAGTTCACCGCAGAAGTACTGACCGCTTTCAGCAACGATGAGTTACTGATCAAACAGGCGCTGCAGTTCCGCCCGAATATTGTTGTGATCGGCGACGATAAAAAATATCAGAAAGTAAAGGCAGCCCTGGCCGCTACCGATGTGAAAGTGTTTGCCGGAGAGCAGGCGCTGGAAGAAGTGGCAGCCATGGATTGTTATGATATGATGGTGGCCGCCATCGTTGGTTTCGCTGGCCTGCGCCCCACGCTGAAAGCACTGGAGAGCGGTAAGGCTGTTGGCCTTGCCAACAAAGAAACCCTGGTAGTGGCCGGAGATATCGTGATGCAGAAAGCGGTGGAACATCGCGCCCCGGTGATCCCTGTTGACTCCGAGCACTCAGCCATCTTCCAATGCCTGGTTGGCGAAACGCGCAACCGGATCGAGAAGATCGTGCTCACCGCTTCCGGTGGCCCCTTTCTCGGCAAGAAACCGAATTACCTGGTGAATGTAAAGCGTGACCACGCTTTGCAGCATCCCAACTGGAATATGGGCGCCAAGATCACCATCGATTCTGCCACCCTGATGAACAAGGGACTGGAAATGATCGAAGCGAAATGGCTTTTCAACCTCAGGCCTGAACAGATCAACGTGCTGGTGCATCCACAGAGCATCATCCATAGCATGGTGCAGTTTGAGGATGGTAGCATCAAAGCGCAGATGGGCCTGCCTGATATGAAGCTCCCTATCCAGTACGCGATGGCATTCCCCAGCAGGATCCCCAATGATTTTCCGCGTTATGATTTCCGTAAGCCCTCTCAACTCACTTTCGAGGAGCCGGATACCAAAACATTCCGCAACCTCATTCTTGCCACTGATGCACTGTTCAAAGGCGGCAACCTGCCCTGCGTGCTGAATGCAGCCAATGAAATTGCCGTGTATGCTTTCCTGCGTAACCGGATCAGTTTCCTGGATATGACGGACCTGATCGAGAAGACCATGGAAGCCATCCCTTTCATAGAGCATCCTACGCTGGATGAGTATTTTGAGAGCGATGCGGAAGCCCGTAATTTTGCTGCCTCGGCAATTAAACTCTGATTTTCAATAGTTCGGACACCTGATTTACGTTAAGAAACTGGGAATTTATTTTAACGGAAAGCCGGGAAGGCTGATAAGTAATGATTTCAGCGTTTTTAATCGTACATTGAAAACTTAAGGATCAGTCACTCAAAAAATTATAACTGGATTCTGAATATATGATAACATTGTTAGCAATCGATTGGGCAGTAGTAGGCATTAAAGCGGTACAGTTACTATTGTGTTTGTCCATCCTGGTAGTGCTGCATGAGATGGGCCACTTTCTTCCGGCAAAATGGTTTAAATGCAGAGTTGAGAAATTCTATCTCTTCTTCGATCCCTGGTTCTCTCTCGTTAAAAAGAAGATCGGTGATACCGTTTATGGTATCGGCTGGCTGCCTCTTGGTGGGTACGTAAAGATCTCCGGTATGATCGACGAAAGCATGGATAAAGAAGCCATGAAGCAGGAACCCCAGCCCTGGGAGTTCCGCAGCAAACCGGCCTGGCAGCGACTGATCATCATGATCGGTGGCGTTACCGTAAACGTTATTCTCGGCTTCCTGCTCTTCGCCATGATCCTTTTTGTATGGGGCGAAAGAAGATTACCGATCAAAAATCTTGAACATGGTATTGCCGTCAACCCGATCAGCGAAAAAGTGGGTCTGAAGAACGGTGACAAAATAGTAAGCATCGATGGCAAGCCCGTTGATGATTTCTTCTCCCTCACCAAGGACGTGATCCTCGATGAGGCGCAAAGCATCCAGGTACTGCGTGATGGCCAGGAGGTTAATCTTCCCGTTCCCAAAGGCACCATCAACAGCCTGATCAAGCGTAAAGCCCAACTGGTGGAACCCCGGGTTTATCCAGTGGTGGACACCGTGGTGCAACGCGTGACCAACTTCACGAAAGACAGTCTCATCAAAGGCGACAGGATCCTGGCCCTCAACGGCACTCCTGTTACCTACTTCGATGAGTTCATGAAAGCCAAAAGCGGCATGAAGAGCCAGGAAGTAAGCCTCCAGGTGCTTCGGGGTACAGATACCGTTGAGGTGCGTGCCAAAACAGATACCAACGCGGCTGTAGGTTTCAATACAGATGTGTACAAGCAAGCAGGGGCTTTCGATCAGAAGTTCGGCTTCTTTGCTGCCATTCCTGCCGGTATCAGCAAAGGTTGGGAAACACTTGCCATGAACGTAAAGAATTTCAGACTGCTGTTCACTTCTGATGAGGTTAAAGCCAGTGAATCGCTCGGCAGCTTCATCAGCATTGGTAATATGTTCGCTGATCAGTGGGACTGGGAAAGATTCTGGACGATGACAGCCCTGCTCAGCATGGTGCTTGCCTTCATGAATATCCTGCCGATCCCTGCGCTGGATGGTGGCCACGTAATGTTCACATTATATGAAATGATCACAGGCAGAAAACCCGGGGAGAAGTTCCTGGAATACGCACAGATGGTGGGACTGGTATTGTTGCTGGCACTGATGGCGTATGCTTTGGGATTGGATGTATGGAGGAATATCTTTAATAAAGGATAATCACAGCTTTTTTGAAATAGAAAACCCGCTTTGATCGAAGCGGGTTTTTGCTTTTTGGGACGAGCGATAAATGGTTATTTTCGCGCAGTAAATTTTATTCAAATGAAGGAACAGGTAACTGAACTAATAGAGAAACTAAAGACCAATTCCATTTTATTTAAAGATGTGCTGGAATTTATAGATGCGCGGTATCAGCACCAGCCCGCAGGATTTAAGAACGGAGAAACATATAATGAACCAACCCAGAACCAGGGTAGTGCAAGGGTGTTTGCTTTTGCGAAACTGAATGAGTTAAGTAAAGAAGATACATTGTTCCTGTTTGCGGAGCATTATCAGGCGGTACTGGGCACCCCGGAGGCGGTAGATCATCAGAATATCAGGCAGTTTATTCAACATGGATGGAGTGGAATAGTGTTTGAAGGAGAGGCGTTGACGGCGAAATAAATAAAATAAAAAACAGCTGACAGCCCACTTGAAAAAGTGGGCTTTTTTTGTTGATTATTTAAAAGTAAAACCCGCAACAGGTAAGTCTTATAGGTATATATCCCTATCAAATAGGAAATAGGTCCCTATAGTAAAGTCCTTTCCACCGGGGGAACTTTGTTTCAAATTCTAAAACACCATGAAACAGTTCACCCCGCTACTCTTATCAGTCCTGTTACTGAGCTTTCTTAATTCCTGTACAAAAGGAAATGACGATGGCGAAACGCCACCCGTGGACCAGGATAAAACCTGGCTGCTGAATCCTTCCACCGGGTGGGAGCATGTTAATACCATCACCTATCCCAAAGCAGAAGGAGGCGATGTGTCATCCAATTTCATGATTGCTTATGATCTCGCATCAACCGGTAATAATAGCTTCTCTGTATTGTATGGCGCTAATTTTATGCATGTAGACCCAATAACCGTAATCTCCAAAGCTGTTTTTAAAGGCAATGATGTAAATGTGGGCAGTGGCACCAGGCTTAAGTTTCAGGGAGGCGCCAAACGCGCCACTTTTTACGGTCAGTTCATTCCTAACAGCGCCATTCCTGTTTTTACTGAATTTGTGGGCCTTGAATCCGTGGATGTTTATGATGAAAACAATATCAAACAAAGCAGGCTTACCAGGAATAACAATAAAGAATTCAATTTCAATTACAATGCAAATGGAGATTTTATAGCTGCGTCAACCGATAAAATAGGATTATCCCATTTGTATTATTCCAGGTTTCCATCCACCATACCTTTCATGAAGGAAGCCAATGTACTGACAACAAGGGGAGCGGTACAAACACTGATGACGATCCCGTTCACTTCTGCTGCGGGAAAGCCTTGCAATTTCCATATCTGTAAAGAAGGAACGCTGGTGAAATTTCAGGCTATTGAAATGCTGACTGATATGTATGCTGCCGAGCCGAATCAATTCCAGGTTTTTTCGCAGGGTACAATTGATGGTGTGGAACCAACGGAACTGCGTATTGAAACGGAATCACTGGTGGCTTATGATGTACAGCAGGATGTAATAACATTTGTGTTGGCTGGCTTTGAAAATATCAACAGTACAAAGATCAATAAGCTCCATTGCTTCCGGTGGAATAAAACTACAGGAGAGTGCAAACTGCTCTGGCGTAATACCAGCATCGATCAGAACCTTTCTAAAGGGTTGCTGGACAGGTTCAAGCCAAATAATGTCTTTTCAGAACAATTCAAAGCTAACAAATACCTCGAAAACCGTCTGACAGCTGACGGTACCCTGTATACCCTTTTTACCAAAGAAAAATACGCTGAGCCCGGCGTTGGGACACAGTATACGATCCTTTATACGGTAGGACTGGCTGGCATCAGGGAGCTTGGGCGCCTGAATGAATTATACAACGGAAGTGTTGCCATCAGCACCTGCAGGAATATCAATGGTGTATTTTATGCACTGGTGTATCCGCTGGGAACCAGCATCATCAAAGCGGATGATCCACGATATCATATGGAGCTCGTAAAACTGAAACAATAGAAATTTTCAAAACACAAACGCATCAGGCAATGAAAAATATAATCATCCTTTTCTTTTCAGCCTTTATACTTTGTATATCCTGTAAGAAAGAGAATAATAAGAATGACACTGCCGTCAATACATGGTCCATTACTCCCGATGGATTTGAATCAGGAAGTTACAGATTGAAGACGATCGGGCTGAAGACTAATGTATACCAGATGCTGGTGGCAACAAGTGAAGAGAATCAGCCATCAGGGAACGCTGGCACCAACAGCACACTTACGCTTTATTTCGTGACTGTGGGGCCGCCGCCTTCCGGGGTTTATAAAGTGACTTCAGTAGAGAAGCTTTCCGGGCATCCTGATTGTGTGGCTATCCAGGCACAGACCTTCGGTGATCCAAGAACAGGGCTCAGCAATACTTCCTGGTATTCCCTCGAAGGCAGCACGCAGCAGATCTCATACGAATTCAAAGACGGCAAAGCAAGTGCAACACTTAAAGATATAGCCATTAAACAAGCGGGTGGGGGGCCATCCACGGGTACATTATCAGCCAGAATCAGTCAGTGATCAAGGTTGGGATCAACAGGAAACCCTCGGTGTGAAAAGCATGGGGATATAATAAATGCTATGATAATAAATTAGTTACAGGCAAATGTGATATTTTGGACATGTATTAGACAACTTTTTATACCGTATGCAAAAAATTATACCCCTGCTTTTTTTGTTGTTTATTTCGGTTTCCAGCCGGTCCCAGCAAATAGCACCTCTTGATTCTTTGGAAAAGAAAGTCAGAACCAGTAAGGATTCTGTTGAAATAGCGCAGGCTTTATCGCATATCGGAAATACCTGGTTCTACAAGGGGGATTTTGTAAAGGCAACAGAATATTTCTTCAGATCATTGCAACTGGCGGAAAGGATTGATGCGAAAAGTATCATTGCCACCAATTACAACAACCTGGCAGCTGTTTACATGGAAACAGAGAATTACGAGCCTGCTGAACAGTATGCGCAGAAAGCGATCGACGCCAATAAAAAACTGAACGATGCCATCGGGCTGGCCAATTCCTACAACTCCCTGGCAAACGTTTTTTACATGCAGGAAAAGGATTCTCTGAGCCTGCTTAATTTCCACCTGTCACTCAAACAACGGGAAACTGCCCGTGATTCCATTGGTCTTTTCAAAGGCACCAAAAACCTGGGCGCTGTATATTTTGAAATGGGGGATACAGCCAGTGGTATCAGATACACGGAAGAATCCATCAGGTACTTACCTGCTAAAACTGATTCTGCCAACTGGTTCGGAGCATACCTGAGCCTCGCACAGATCTACGAAAGGATCAATGACCAACACCGGGCAGGTATTTATTTTGCCAAAGCTGCCCTTTATGCAAAGGCATCCAGAGAATACAATAAGCTGGAAGATTATTATTACTCCCTTTCTTATTTTAATGCAGGCGCAGGTGATTTCAAAAAAGCCTGGGAGAATCATAAACTTTACACCAGTTACCGCGACAGTGTAGTGAATCAACAGAAAAATTACCAGCTGTCTGAACTGAATACGAAATACGAAACAGAGAAGCAGCAAAAACTGATACAGTCGCAGGAGTTTGAGCTGAAGCAGAAGAAGTCCTGGATAATCGGAGGAATGGTATTTATCCTGATAAGCACTTTACTGGCATTCATGTACTACAGGAACAAGCGGTATAAGATGCAGGAAAAGCTGATAGCTGAAATACACAAGGGAGAGAAGCTGGCTACAGCGGCTTTGTTTGAGGGCGAACAGAACGAGCGTATCAGGATCGCACGTGATCTGCATGATAGTGTAGGACAAATGCTTTCACTGGCTAAAATGAACCTCTCTGCGCTTTCCAGGCCAGATGAAGCTCAAACAAATACATTGTCCCTGATCGACCGCGCTATCGAAGAAGTAAGAGTGATCTCTCATAATCTCATTCCAGAAGAATTGAATTTCGGGATCGTTCCGGCATTGGAAAGCATGGCCGATAAGATAAACAGTACCGGCAGCGGTACAGCCATGAGAACAGATATTGACGATTCCATCAGGACTTATCCTTTTGCAAAAGAAACGGAGCTCTCTGTTTACAGGATCATCCAGGAAGTGGTAAGCAATATGATCCGTCACGCACAGGCAAGCGAAATTTATCTTTCCCTGAAACAGGAGAACCGGAAAATTTTCATTTTGGTGAAAGACAATGGCCGTGGCATGGATCCCGGCAGTATTGAAAAATCTACCGGGATCGGGTGGAAGAATGTAAAAGCGCGGGTGGACCTTCTTAACGGAGACCTTAAACTTGATTCGGAAAAAATGACCGGCACCACCATCGAAATCAGTATTCCTGAAAAATAAAAGCAGCGCATGAATATCATAATAGCAGATGATCATCAGATGATGATCGATGGAATAAAGAACATGCTGAAGGCGGAAACATCCTATAATGTAATTGCAGAAGCAAACAATGGCCAGGATGCTTATGAAATGATAGCTGAAAAGCCAGGGGAGTTCCAGTTGCTGCTGACGGATATCAGTATGCCATTGCTGACGGGTACGCATTTGTGTAAAATGATAAAGGAACAGTTCCCCCATATCCAGGTAGTGATCTTGTCCATGTACAATAATGTAACAGCCGTTAAAGAAGCGGTACTGGCAGAGGCAGACGGATACATCCTGAAAAATGCCGGGCGGGATGAATTGCTGAAAGCACTTCATCGTATCATGGATGGCGGCACTTATTTTTCGCAGGACATTGTTCCGATCATTTATAATCAGTATCACCGGCAAAAGATCCAGGATCAGCAGCTGAAAGAACTGACGGAGCGGGAAAGAGAAGTATTGGGACTG